>JAPUIN010000288.1 GCA_027297005.1 Acidobacteriota bacterium | reverse complement strand
CCCACGCCAGTGCCCGCGTGAACGCCAGCAGCGCGAGCTTGCCGACGTGATAGACCGCCACACCGGGGGCCGGCGCCTGCGTCTCGGCGGGCGACTCGGTGATGTTGACGATCCGCCCCCAGCGGCGCTTGCGCATGTCGGCGAGCGCCTCGCGTGAGCAGAGGAATGCCGCATGCAGGTTCGAATCGATGCTCGATTTCCAGTCGTCGAATGAGATCGAGCCGATCGACCCTTCCGTGTACTCGCCGACGTTGTTGACCAGGATCGCCACCGGGCCTAGGGCGGCGCGGACCTTACGGAACAGGCCACGCACCTGCGCCGGTTGCCTCACGTCGGCGCGCACCGCCAGCGTCCGGCGACCGCGCTTCTTCACTTCTGCCGCGGTCCGATCGGCCCCCTTCCTGTAGCTGCGGTAGACGAATGCCACGTCATACCCGGCCTCGGCCAGGGCGACGGCGATCGCCTGCCCCATCCCGCGCGACCCGCCGGTGACCAGGGCGACGCGTCGTGCAGCGGTTTTCCTGGGAATGAGACACCTCCGAGTCCCGACCTGGCCACGGACCTGACCCGATGAACAGACGCGTGAACCGTGGGGCCGGGGGCGGATCTTACCCCATACCGTGCTTCCCTAAATCACCTGACCGCACCCACCGGGCACTCCCCCCCCCTACCGGGGGAACCCCCGATTGACAGCGTAACGATTCCGGCGTTATGAAGGCGGCAGGCTGCGCCCCTCAGGAGAACTGGACTGCATTATTATGTACCTACGCAGGCGGTCGCACGGGTATCGCCGGGTTCTTGCCCTCGCAACGACGTGTCTCTACCTGGCGCCGGCCGGCGCCGGGGTTCTTCCTGAGCGATCCGCCGATCAGGTCTATAAGACTGCACGGCAATCCGTCTTTCTCGTGGAGAGCGGAGGCGTGCGCGGCACCGGATTCCTCATCGACTCGGGCGGGTTGATCCTGACGAGCGCATCCGTCGCCTCGGCCAGGCATTATCTGGCGGTGACGATCGCGCCCGGGAAGACGGTTCCGGCCGTCGTCGTCCGGCGGCTGAGATCGCGCTGGATCGCAACCATCAGGGTGAATCCGGAGACGGTCGAAGGCCTGGTCCCGCTACCGCTCGCCCCGAAACCTGAGGCGCCAGAGGCGCGTGACGGAGCCGACACCGGAGGAATGATCCGCCAGCCTGCCGTCGGAGATCGGGTCGTGGGCCTGCACGGAACGCTCGACGGCGTGCCCAAAATGAATTTTGGCACCATCAGAAAAGTCCGGGGTGGGACGATCATTGCCGACTTTCCTCTGAGAGCGAACTCCGCGGGCGGACCGGTGCTCGATCTGCACGGCCGTGTCATCGCGGTGAATCCGAAGAGGGTCAGCCGGCGGAAGGATAAGGGAATGCGTGCGCTCCGGAGTCACAAGATCGAGCGCCTGCTGAAGGTCAGTCGCGCCACGATGCATCTCATGGACACGCCGTCGTCCACGCCCTTTACGCCCCTGCCTCCCGGCACGTTTCCGCTCGAGGCCCTGCGAAGCATGGCCGCCAGCGAATACGAGCTAGGCGATTACCAGGTTCAGGCGGGACCGTACCTCGTCGAGTTCCTCACGCCCCCGCTCATGCATGCGCTGCACCAGACGGCCCGCGCACAAAAAGGCTCAAACTCGAAACGATCGCGCGACACCTGCCGGAATCCGAAGGGGGAGGTCAATCGGTGGAGGCCCGCACACTACACGACGTCACCCGTGGTTACGCTCCAGGTGATCCCCGAGATCCGGCGCAACAGCGCCAAGTACGCCGCCGTCGTCGCCTACTGGGTCTTCTATCCGGTGATCCTGCTCGTCGCATTGTTCGGTGGCGGTCCCGAGTTGCTCGCCGATCCGCCGAGCCCCACATCCTGCTTCGTCCCGGCATTCGATCAGGTCGAGCTGCTGAGGGGAGGACGCGTGATCCAGCCTATCCACCCGGGTCGTAGATGCGGTCAACCCTTCGGGCTGCTGGAGATCGATTTTTGCTCCGAGGGATCCGGTCGGACGAAGAAGAGGAAAGTCAAAGGGTGTTTCGGCATCTTCACCTACCCGGCCGAGGCCTTCGTGCCGGGTGAGCCAATGGAGGTGAGAATCACAAAGAAAAGTCGACGATCCGAACCGGAAGTCGTCCCCCTCGACCCCGATCTCATCGAGCGAATCAGCTCGGACTTCCAGCCCTACTTCGACAGCGTCGATCGAGTGGGGCAATGAAGCCGCAAGCGCTCATGATCTGTGCGCTGCTGGCCGGGACGATGGCCCCATCCCTCGCCGGGGCCGAGGGTAATGTCAATTTCACCATCGGCCTGCGCGACGTCGACAACGATATCTGGCACCCGGTCGATAACCAGCTGTCGGGGGGCGTCAATGTCGACTGGGGACGACTCGGAGCGCCCGTCCGCCTCTCGGTCGGACTGCACTTTTCGGAAGGCAAAGAGCACGGGCCGGGACCGGGGCTATTCGGCTTCCTTGCGCCCGTTGTGGAAGTCGAGGGGAAGATCAGGGAGCTGAGCGTCGGTGCCGAGAAGATCTGGAATCCCCGGGAGTCCACGGCCCGCCCCTTCATCGGAGGCGGTGTCGCGCACGTCATGGCCAAGATCAGGGAGGCCCGGACAGGGCTCAGCGACCGCGACGACTCGATCGGTTATTACCTCCGCGGGGGCATCTTCTGGGCTAACGGCGAGGATCGTCCTGGCCCGCTTATCAATTATGGCCTCGAGATCCGTCTCCTCACGGGAACCGATATCGAGTTCCGTGGTGTGAAGGGGGACGCCGACTATGTGCAGTACGGTTTCCTGTTCGGCGTGGGCTGGTAGAACGGAAGAGAGCGTATAATCCGCCCACTGATCAATCGTCAATACCGGGGTCCAACCGGGCAGGAGGCGCACTTTGTCGGAACAACCATTGACCCGGTGCGAATTCAATACCGAAAGTCTCATCCTGCGACTCGATCTGAGCATCCCCGCCACGAAAAAGGCGGTCTCCCCCTTTGTCGAGAGGGTGATGGCGATCGTCAAGCAGATGGGTTGCGCCGAGGGGAAGGAGTTCGAGATCGAGACCTCTCTGCTTGAGGCGCTCGCCAATGCGGTCACACACGGCAGCGGTGACGATCCCGACAAGCAGATCCAGATCTGCGTCGCCTGCGACGAGGCGCGTGGCATGCTGATCATCGTCCGCGATCCCGGGGGTGGATTCGATCCGGCGCAGATCCCCAGCCCCGTGCAGGGGAAGAACGTCTACCTGGAGCACGGGCGCGGCATCTACCTGATCAACCAGCTGATGGACGAAGTCCGCTTCGAAGAGGGGGGCACCGAGATCCACATGCGCAAGGCCTGAGCGCGGCGCCCCTATTCCAGCGTCATCATCCAGATGTCGCGGTTGAAGTTCATGCGCACCAGGTAGAGGGTGTGATTGTCGCGGGAGGGGCGGGCGTCGAACACCCCGTCGGGGTGGGTGGAGTAGATCTCCCGGATCTCGCCGGTCGTTCGGTCGGCCAAATACACCTTCTGATCGTGTGTGAAGAGCAGCCGGCGACTGTCGGCCAGCCAGTGGGGCCAGCCGCCGAAATCCGACACCTTCCGATATTCACTGGTCTTGAAGGAGTAGACGACGATCCCCGACGAGACCCCCTCTGTGGGGCGCATGTCGCCGGCCAGCCAGTTGCCGTCCGCCGACCACGAGTAGGCCTGAAACCCCACACCCGGGTCGCCGAACGCGGGGAGGATCTCCGGCTCCTGCTCGGCCCAAGGCTTGTTCGGATCGAAGATCTGGATCACGGCGCCCCCATCCTCCCCGCCGACTACGATCGCCATCCGCGAGCCGTCGGGAGACCAGGTCGGGAAGCTGACGGTCTGTTGCGGAGTGTCGGTCAGCTGCTTCAGGTCGCTGCCGTCGGGCCGGATGCTCCAGGCCTCGTAGGTGCCGGATCGATCGGAGTAGAAGGCGATCCGCAGGCCGTCCGGCGAGATGGCGAACCCACGATCCTTGGCCGGATCGGAATTCAGTTGACGGCGGCCGCTGCCGTCGGCCCGAATCACGAAGACGTTCTCCGTCTGGCCGGTCTCATTGAACGCGATCCATGTTCCGTCCGGTGAGGGGTCGAAAAAAAACACCCGATTCGATCCCCGGGTGATCCACTCCGGCTCACCATGCACCGTTCCGCTCACCGAATCGAAATCGAGCTTCTGCAAATTATTGAAATTGTCTCCCGACACGTAAGCCAACCGTCTGCCGTCGGCGGTGATCGTCACGTGACCCACGGAGGTCACACCTGTCGTGACTGCTTGCGGTGGCCCGAGGGTGCGCCCGGTCTCCTCCTCGATCGGGACGCGCCAGATGTTCATGCTGCCGCTGCGATCGCTGCAGAAGTACAGAAACCGTCCGTCGGGGGACCAGATCGGGTTCCAGTCGGTATGACGATCGCTCGTCACCGGGACGGCCTCCCCCCCTTTCGCCGGGATGGTCCAGATGTCGCGCTGCCCGGTCCCCGCCGGCAGACCCCAGAACGCAATCCGTTTGCCGCCAGGAGACATCACCGGCTGCACGGCGTCCTCTTGGTGCGAGATCTCACGCACGGCACCCGTGTCGACGTTCACGGCCCGGATCTCCCCGTGTCCGGTGCGCCCGTATGGGCTTAGGAATGACTGAGTCGAGAAGATGATCTCCTGCCCGTCGGGGGACCAGGACGGATTGTACGCCTGGTTCGCGAGGCGGCGAACCGACTCGCCGGTCGCCCCCATCACGAATAGACCACCGCCGTCCCGCGCGGATACGAATGCGATCCGCATGCCGTCGGGGGAGAAGGCCGGCCATTCATCGTCCGCGTCGCTGTCCTCGGTCAAGTTCAGCGTCTTCTGGCCGCCGACGATTCGAAAATAGATGTCCCGGTTGCCGCTGGAGCGGCTGGTGAAGACCAGCATCCGGCCGTCCGGCGACAGGCTAGGGTGGAGCTCGTCGCCGGGCATCGTGGTCAGCTGGGTGAATGAGGCCTCGACCGGTGGCGAAGCGGCCGGTGCGGTTGTGTCGGGTCTTCCCCTGATAAAAAGGACGAGTGCGACGGCCACCGCCGCGGCGGCCACGACGCCGAGGCTCCCGATGAACGCGCGGCTGCGAAAAAGTGGCGCTCCGCCCGCGGCCGCCCCGGCGCCCGTTGCGTCGACCGGCAGGACCTCCCCCGAGTCGACCTCTTCCTTCAGCTCCAGAAGGTCGTTGTACAGCTCCCTGGCGTTGCCGTAGCGGCGCTCCAGATCCTTCGCCAGACAGCGCTTCACGATGCGTCCCAGGTGGCGCGGCAGATTGCGGTTGAGGTCGGTCACCGACACCGGCGTGTCGCGCAGGATCGAGGAGAGGATCGACATTTTCGAGTCGCCCTTGAACGGGCGCTCGCCGGTCGCCATCTCGTACAGCAGGATGCCGAGCGAGAAGACATCAGAACGCGCGTCGACCGGCTTCCCCTCCGCCTGTTCCGGCGACATGTAGGCGACCGTCCCCAGGATCCGCCCGTCCTCGGTCTGCACCGCCCGCGTCGGCATCTGGCTGCCAGACCCCGAGCCACCGCCTGGCCCGCTGCCGGCGCCCAGCGCCGCTCCGGTGGTTGGCCCAGCGCCGGCATCCTCGCGCAGCTTTGCCAGGCCGAAGTCGAGCACCTTCAGCCGCCCGTCGT
>JAPUIN010000287.1 GCA_027297005.1 Acidobacteriota bacterium | reverse complement strand
CAGACGTTCGGCCTGACCGAGGGGAGCATCTTCCATGGCGAGCTGACCCTCGACCAGCTCTTCTTCCTGCGGCCCGTGGCGGGGTTTGCGGACTTCAAGACGCCGATTCGCAACTACTGGCAGTGTGGATCCGGCGCCCATCCGGGTGGCGGCATCATGGCCATGCCGGGGCGGCTGGCGGCGAGAGAGATCCTGGGAGGAAAACTCGTCTAGCCGATGAGCTTCCACATGCAAAGAATACCTTCGTCCACTTCGACATAGGGATGAATCCTTTGGACAACTACGACGCGATCATTATTGGAGCGGGACACAATGGACTGGTGACCGCGGGCTATCTCGCCAAGGCCGGCCGCAAGGTTCTCGTGCTCGAACGACGCCATGTCGTCGGCGGCGCCGCCGTCACCGAAGAGATCTTCCCCGGCTTCAAAGTCTCGAGCGTGGCTGACGGCGTCGGCTATCTGTCACCTGCGGTCCGGCGGGATCTCAAGCTGGATTCCCATATCGAGATGATCGCTTCGGACGTGGTCGCCTTCTGCCCGCAACCCGACGGATCCCACTTGACGATCTACCGGGATTCCGCGAAGACCGTCCGGGAGATCGCCCGCATCTCCACGGCGGACGCCGAGGCCTACCCGGGGTTCATCGATCTCATGCAGGCCTTGGCGGGGGTCGTGGGTGGCCTCATGCACATGACGCCGCTGGATCTGCCTGAGGTGGGTCTGGGTGATCTGCGCGGGGCGATCGGTCTGATCGGGCCGGGGCGCAGACTCGGCCGCAAGCGGATCACGGAGCTCCTGCGTATTCTGCCGATGCCCGCCGCCGATATCCTGAACGAATATTTCGAATCCGGTGCGGTCAAAGGCGCGATTGGCGCCCATAGTGTTCTGGGCATCACCTGGGGACCGCAGGAAGCGGGCACGGCCTACACCATGCTTCACTCCTGGGCGCTCAGCGGCAACGGCCTCTTCCGTTCCGCCGGTGTCGTCAAAGGCGGTATGGGCGCACTGAGCGAAGCGATTGCCAACGCCGCGCGCGGCTTCGGTGCAGAGATTCGAACCGATGCACCGGTCGCGAATATCATCGTCGAGGAGGGTCGAGCGGCTGGTGTGAAGCTCGTGAGCGGAGAAGAACAGAAGGCGGGTGTGATCGTCTCGAATGCCGATCCCCGCACGACCTTCACCCAACTCCTCGATCCACGCTCCCTGGGCGCTGGATTCATGAAGCATGTCGCGAACATCAAGTACCGCGGCTCGGGGCTGCGCATCCACCTGGCGCTGAGCGCATTGCCGCAGTTCACGGCGATCTCGGGGAGCGACACCGCCCAGCAACTCGGCGCGCCGATCCAGATCGCGCCTTCGCTGGAATACATCGAGCGGGCTTATGACTGCAGCAAATACGGGCGCTTTGCGGAGCATCCCTACCTCGACATCCTGATCCCGTCACTGTCGGACCCGAGCCTCGCTCCCGATGGACAGCACCTCATGTCCATCACCGCGAAGTACGCCCCCTGCGAGCTCAGAGAAGGCGGCTGGGAGACGCAGAAGGAAGCCTTTGCGGATGTGGTCGTGAGCACGGTGGCGGAGTATGCGCCCAATATCCGGGAGATCATTCAGCAGCGACACGTTCTCTCCATGCCGGATCTTGAGACTATCTACGGTCTGCCCGAGGGGAACCCGAATCACGGAGAGATGACCCTCGACCAATTCTTCCACATGCGACCGATTCCGGGCTATGCTCAATATCGAACGCCCGTCGGTGGAATGTATCTCTGTGGAGCGGGCTGCCACCCGGGTGGCGGCGTCAGCGGCCTGCCCGGCCACAATGCGGCGCGCGAGATCCTGAAGGATTTGAAGTAACCGGTGTTGGCCTTATCCATGTCGACGAAAATATGAGAGAGATTACGGGGTTACTCGTCTCAGTCCATTCGGGCAACAAGGAAGACTTGAGCAAAGACGCGCAAGTCTCAGCCAGAGCGGAATTGGACGGCTTCATTGGCGACAAGCACAGAGGCTTCACTCGGACCGCATACGCGGGAGATGTAAGTCCCGAAGGAACCGTGAGGCGCAATGAACGCCAGTGGTCCGGGGTGGCGGTCGAAGAGCTGGCCATCATTCAACAGAGGATGAACCTGAAGGAGCCGCTCACCGCAGCGACACTCGGAGCGAATATCTGCCTCGAAGGAATACCGAATTTCTCACAGCTTCCCAAGGGGACCAAGCTGATCTTCCCCTCCGGAGCGGTCCTGCTCGTCGAAGAGTGCAACCCACCCTGTGCAGAGATGGGGGCGCAGATCGCCGCCAAACACACAGCGACGTCCGGCGAGAAAGTAGCTGGAAACAGGTTCCCCAAGCACGCCCTGGACTTGCGAGGTGTCGTGGGTGTCGTCGACGTACCCGGCATGATCCATGCAGGAGATCAAGTGATCGTGCGGGTGTTTGAATGACCGGCAGGAACTAACGGCCGTTTCGCATCATTCGAAGTTCTGGCCAACCGCTCCCGTTAGGTGAGGATTTCCTCCACGGCGCGATGGGCCTCGCCGATCGCGCCCTCGGTCATCGCGTCGGCCGCCGCGTCGGAATTTGCGATAGCGATGCGGCCATGCGGCCGGCGGGCGCGCACCCAGGTGCGTTTTTCCTCCGGCCAGTCGCTGGTGAAATTCACTTCGCCCGTGGCAGGATCGTACCCGTAGGCATAGCCGTGCGGCCAGCGATTGACGGTGATCGCTTCGATGTCGCGGGCCGGATCAAAGCCTCCCGAAGAGAGTATGCGCCCCAGTTGATCGCGGATCTTGCGTTCGAATTCCTTAAACGTCGTCGTCACCAGATCCATCCGCCCCTTCCTCCATTGTTCCGGCGCCGGCAGGCCTGGCGCCAACGGGATGCGGAAGAGCTGGAGGACCATCGGTTCCTCCGGCGTGCGCGAACAACGATACTCCCCGATGCTGATCGGAGCGCTCAACCCCACACTGCTGTGGTAACTCCCGGGACAATACGCCCGGTCGAGCCCCAGCCGCTCGAAGCTCTTCCAATTTTTGATCAACACCTGCGTATAGACGAGCGGCGCCTTCAGCGCATAGGACAACGCTTTCTTCTGTGGCTCCGGAAGCTCCGGACAGAGATACGGGATCATCGCGTTATAGCAGGCCAGCACGCAGTAACGTCCACGTACCCGCTGAGCCTTGCCACTCCGCACATACGTGACCTCAACCGCCTCCCGCTTCGGTCCATCTCCCACATGCCTGACCTGCACCACGGTGCTGTTGAGTCGGATCCGCACGGGAGCTTTGTTTCGATCCAGCTGCGAGTAGTCGAACCGCGCCGTGACGATCCCCTCCATGCTGGTGCCGGGCGCGACGCTCGGAATCATTTTTCGAACCAGGAGCCGGGCGATGGAGGCATTGCCATCCGGAAAGCGAAAATACTGCCGTTTCCCGGCCTTCTCGGGAAACCCCATGCCCTGCAATCCCGGATAACCGGAGTATCGGCAGGCCCAGGCGGGCAGTGCATCGATGCCGATGGCCCAATATGTATTTGACAGGGGCTGAAGGTAGGGAATCGCATCCTGGTGAACCTTGACGACGTCTGTGAGGAATTTGAGATACGACATCTGCTCGAGGGCCGCCCGCTTCTCTGCCAGAGAGAGATCGGGCAGGTAATCAATCCGGTCCTCGTAGAGACGCGCAATATCCTTGCGGGCCCGCGCCGACAGCGGCGTCCTGTCCAGAAATTTCTTCCATCCGACTTCACGCTCCCTGACTACCAGTCGATCCACTCCGAACGTCTCCTTGTCGAAGAAGACGCCGCGGTTCATGTCCAACGAAGAGTAAAGATCCTCCTCCACGAACTCCGGGTAGCGCGCGATATCGATCCCCAGGTCCCGGATCAGTCCCTGCGCTGCCTCCCCGTACTCCCCGAAGTCCTCGATGTTGATCGTACCGCCGTTCATCAGCAGCATCCGATCGCCCGAACGGAACTCGTTGCGCTTGGCGTGGCCCCCGAAGTCGTCGTGGTTGTCCAGTATCAGGATCTTCGAGCGCCGGCCCGCCGCCTGGCGAAAGAAGTGGGCCGCGGCCAGACCGCTGATCCCGCCCCCCACGACGACCAGATCATAGGACTCCCCCGTGGTCGCCGCGGCGCCGAAGATCGCCGGCCCGCCATCCCGGAGTGCGTGAGCGACCTCGAAGGAGCCCTTATGGCTCCCGCGCATACCGGTCAGCGCCGGCGGGTAGTAGAGGTCTGCGCACTTTTCGGACGCGAGGGCCCACGAACCGGATCCGGCGAGCCACCCCGTGCCCAGAAGCGATCCGGTCACGGCCATGCCGACACCGTTCAGGAAGTCGCGCCGCGTAATCGACCGGTCCATGCCCAGGTCATGGTCGTATGATTTGCTCAAGGCAGGCCTCCGGACAGCAAAACATCATCGAGGCGCGGCGCGCGGTGACCGGCAGCCCCCTGGTGCGCGGCCGCACAAGCATCCGGGCAGGGACGGGGCCGCGCAGGCGGCCCGGTGGCTACGCCTCCGGCCAATAACGCTCTGTGACGATCTTATCTTCCGTGAAGAAGTTGACGATCGCCTTCCCCTGGGTCTTGATGTCGGCCCACTGTGAAGATTTCATTCCGCCGAAGGGGAGGTAAGCGACGGGAGCCGGGATGCCGACATTGATGCCGATCATCCCCGCCTGCGTCTCCATCTTGAACTTCCTGGCGTAGTAGCCATTCTGAGTGTAGATCGAGGCGCCATTGCCGTACTGGTGGTCGTTGATGATCCGGATCGCCTCGTCGAGCGTGTCGACCTTCAGAATCACCTGGACGGGGCCGAAGATCTCGGTCTCGTGGATCTTCATGCCGGGCTTCACGTCGATGAAGACGGTCGTTCCGATGAAGTGGCCCTTTTCGCCTCCGGGAACCTTCACGTTCCTGCCGTCGAGCGCCAGGGTCGCACCCTCCTTCACGCCCGTCTCGATCATGGAGAGGACAAACTCCTTCGCCTTGGCCGAGATGACCGGTCCCATCACCATCGGCTCGTTCGCGACCTTCGGATCGAGGGGATTGGTCGTAATCACCTTCTTCGAGGCCTCGATGAACCGCTTCGTCACCTCTTCGTAGGTCTTCTGGCCGACCGCGACGATCGCGGACGAGGCCATGCAGCGCTGGCCGGCGCAGCCGAAGCCTGACGTAATCATGTTGCGCGTCACATCCTCCATCTTCGCGTCGGGCATGACGACGAGGTGATTCTTGGCCGCGCCCATCGCCTGGAACCGCTTGTTGGTCTTGGCGCAATTCTCGGCGATGATGCGGCAGCTGGAGGTCGACCCGACGATCGAGATCCCCGCCACGTCGGGGCTGTCCATGAATGCCTCAGCGACGGTCCGGTCGCCGCACACCATGTTGAAGATCCCCCGGGGGAATCCCGAATCGTTGATGTAGCCGGCCAGCAGCTGCATCGTGCAGGGGACCTGCTTCGACGGCTTGACGACGAAGGTATTGCCGGTCGCCAGGGCGTAGGGGAGGAACCAGAAGGGGACCATCGCCGGGAAGTTGAACGGGGCGATCAGGGTGAACACCCCGATCGGCAGGCGAATCACCTCGCCGTCGATGCCGGGGGCCGCGCCGACCAGCTTGTCCCCCTGTTGCAGGATCGGCATGCCGCATGCCGTCTCGACGTTCTCGAGCACGCGGTCCACCTCGGCGCGGGCGTCAACGAGCGACTTCCCCATCTCCTCGGCGATGCTGTGGGCGATCGTCTCCTGGTTGTCCCGGATCTTCGTGGCCAGCCTGAAGAGAGGGGCCACGCGCTTGTCGACGGGCGTCCTCGACCAGGCGGGGAATGCGGCCTTCGCCACGGCGATGGCGTTGTCCGTATCCGCCTTGCTGGACAGCGGCACCTGCGCGATGATCTCTCCGGTGCTGGGGTTCTCCACGTCCAGCCACTTGCAGCCGCGCGGCTCGAACCACTCCCCGTTGATGTAGTTACGCATCTTGCGTACGGTCATGTTCGCCTCCCTTCTGACGCACTCGTGGGACGCGCCGGGCGCGCCGGCCGAGACATGCTTTCAGGCGAGAACTTTCGCGATACGCTCCAGCGCCCAGTCAGCCTGCTCGCGATCGATCACGAGAGGCGGGGCGAAACGGATCACCTGGCCATGCGTCTCCTTGGCCAGGATGCCGAGAGCCATCAGTTTCTCACAGTAGGGGCGGGCAGTGCCATGCTCGGTCTTGATTTCGACCCCGATCAGAAGCCCCCGGCCGCGGACATCCTTCACCCGGGGGGAATGGAGATCGCGGATCCGCTTCATGAAGTACGAACCCATCTCTGCGGAGCGCTCCACGAGTTTCTCGCTGACGATCACGTCGAGAGCGGCGATGCCGACGGCGCAGGCGAGAGGGTTTCCGCCGAACGTGGAGCCGTGATCGCCGGGCCGGTACAGACCGAGCGTCTCTTTCATCCCGATGACGCCGGAGACCGGCATCAGCCCCCCGCCCAGTGCCTTGCCGACTATGAGCAGATCAGGTCTCACCTCCTCGTAGTCCATACAGAACATGCGACCGGTTCGACCCAGCCCCGTCTGAATTTCGTCCAAGGTGAGAAGGACGCGATTCTTGCTGCAGATCTCCGCCGCCGACTTGAGGTATCCGTCAGACGGAACGAGGATGCCGGCCTCCCCCTGGATAGGCTCGACGATGAAGGCAACCGTGTTCGGCGTGATCGCCTTCTCGAGCGCCCCCAGATCATCATACGGAATGATGCGGAAGCCGCCGTCATAGGGGCCGAAATCATCGCGATATTGTGCCTCGGAAGACATCCCGACGATCGTCGTCGTGCGACCGTGGAAGTTGTTCTCGCAGACGATGATCTCGGCCCGGTCGCGCGCGACCCCCTTGGTCCGGTACCCCCACATGCGGGCCGTCTTGATCGCCGTCTCGACCGCCTCGGCCCCACTGTTCATCAGTAGGACCATCTCCATCCGGGCGAGGTGGCAGACCGTCTCGCAGAACGGGCCGAACAGCTCGGTATGGAACGCCCGGGAGGTCAGGGTGATCCTGTCCGCCTGCGCCTTGAGCGCCGCGATGATGCGCGGGTGTCGGTGCCCCTGGTTGAGGGCGGAGTAGGCCGACAGCATGTCCATGAAGCGGTTTCCGTCGGCGTCATAAACCCAGACCCCCTCGCCGCGCGTCAGGACGACGGGGAGGGGATGGTAGTTATGGGCGCTCCAGGTCTCGGCTTTTTCGATCAGGCGGGTGCTCACGGCGCTGCCCGCGGACGTCTTCAATCCTGACATCGGATGCCTCGAGCCCGGTCGACTTCCGGGACTGTGATGGCCTGCTCGTTTGTCCAGACGACAGTTTGAGCATACCACCTTAAGGGTCTCGAGTCGGGAGGGGGCGGCCCGCCTCCGGGGAGGCGCCCGTCAGGGCGGCCCGATCCGCGGTCGCAGCAGAAGCCTGGTGAGAAATGCGGGCTAGCGGGGGATGCGGATGGGGGTCGACTCCGCCTCGAACCTGCGCAGATCACCCCGCCAGGAGCGCTCGAGGGCGCGGAGGTCGGCGCCCGACTCGAGCGCTTCGCGAACGGAGGGATCGCCGGTCAGGACGTCGATCGGCGGTTTGTCGGTCACGTACTCGTACGGTGGTTTGGTCCACTCGAAGTGGTCGCGGTGAACGGCGATCACGTCCTGCAGGAGGGCGAGCGTCGTCAGGTACGGCCGGTACGTGGCGGGATCGGTGATATGGAGCTGGAACCCCCGGCAGGACTTGCCCGCCCACTTGTGAAAGCTCGGCTCGAAGCTCTGCTCACGCAGAACCAGGCCGGGGAGTCGGCGCCGCTCGAATCGACGCCGCACGGCGACGGGGTCGAGGAACGGCGCGCCGAAAATCTCGAACGGTCTCGTCGTCCCCCGGCCTTCCGACAGGTTGGTTCCCTCCAGCAGGACCTGCCCGGGGTAGACCAGCGCCGTCTCGAAGGTCGGCATGTTGGGTGAGGGGAGGATCCAGGGCAGCCCGGTCTGCGGGTAGAGCATGGTGCGGCGCCAGCCGCGCATCGGCACGACCGTCAGATCGCACCGCCCCGCGCAACGCAGGCCGACCCCTTCACGACGACTCCACGGCCGAGGTGTCCTGCCTTTTGAGCCGGTGCGACGCCGCGCTCCTGGCGGCGCCTCACCGCCGTCGGTCTCCATCCTCAGATTCACGAGGGCGGCGAGCTCCCCCAGCGTCAGAGCGTGACGCATCGGCACGGGGTAGAGGCCGACGAAGGAGGTGTATCCCGGGCGGATCAGGTTCCCCTCCATCACCCGCCCACCGAGCGGGTTGGGGCGATCCAGAACGACTACCTCGACCCCGGCCTCGACGCAGGCCTGAAGTGCCAGGGCGGTCGTCCACTCGAAGGTGTAGACACGGGTGCCGACATCCTGGAGGTCGACCAGCAGGAGATCGATCCCCTCGAGCATCTCCCGCGTGGGGGAACGCGTCTCCGAATAGAGGCTGTAGACCGGAATGTCGAGCTCGGCGTCGACCGCGTGGGACGATTCGATCATGTTGTCCTGCTTCTCGCCGCCGATGCCGTGCTGCGGCCCGAACAACGCCCGGAGTGAGCGGCCGCAGAGTTCCCGGACGACATCACGGGCCGATTCAAGCCGCGATGTGACCGAGGCGGGGTGCATCAGAAGGCCGACCCGGCGATCCCTGAGCCATTTCGGTCGTGCTTGGCGAAGCACCTCGAGGCCGGTCTGCACCCGGGGGCCGGCCACACGCCGCCCAGTCCGTCCTGCCTCGGATCGCCTCTTTCGTGCAGCCATCAAATGTCGTTACCCCGTTTGCGGCCGCTACCGCGGCCGAGACTATTGCACGGATCGAAGCCGAATGGAGCCTGCCGGTGGCGATCCATAGTGGCGGGGGGGGTCCGGACCCCTCCTTCCACTGGACCGCATCGATCGGGTAAAATGTGGAAAGCCGCTCCCAGGGCTGTGTCCGGAGGGTTTCGCGAAGCCTGAATCGCTCCTCGAGAAACCGACCGTCTGGCTGGATCGCCGCTCGGGAAGAAAACAGGGAACCGCCCGGGCGATCGCCCCGTATCAATTTTACGTCGGCCGTCATCCGGGACGTCGTCCCATAGCAACTTTGGAGATCAGGACCCATGAAACTCGGCTTCCCCGGCAGGCGCGTTCTCCTCTATATCGCGATCGCACTCGTTCTGGGCGTCGGTGCCACCGCCGGACTCCAGTACTACAAGGCACACGACGAGTCGGCCGGCACCGCCGAGGCCGAAGATTCCACGGCCGATCCCGCCGGTGAAACATCCGGCGCCGATGGGGCGCTCGCCAGCAACCAGACGGCAGGGGAGGACGCCGAGCAAGGTGAGGGCGCGTCCGATTCGGATGGGGATGATGCCGGGGGGTCCGGCTCGAAGGACGGAAAGAACGGCGAGAAGACGCCAGTGCCGGTCAGTGTGTCGGAGATCGGCCAGGGTGTCGTCTCCTCCTATATCTCCTCGACTGCCAACCTCGTCGCTGAGGACGAGGTCAGGATCCTGGCCGAGGCGGATGGGCGGGTCGATCGGCTGAATGTCGAGGAGGGGGACCACGTCAAGCGAGGCGAGGTCCTGGTCGCGCTCGTTAAGGACGACGAGGAGATCGCCCTCAAGAAGGCGCAGCTCAAGGCGACCAATGCGAACATGGCGTTCGATCGGGCGACGCGGATGGTCGGTGAGGAGCTGATGAGCCGGGAGGAGTTCGACAAGATCAAGATGGATCACGAGATCTCCCAGCAGGAGATAGCCGAGGCCGAATGGAAGCTGGAGAAGACGCTGATCCGGGCACCCTTCTCGGGATGGATCACTCAGCGCGATGTGAAGGTTGGCCAGCACGTGAAGATCGCGGACGAGCTGTTCACCATTGCCGACTTCGACCCACTGATCGCCCGCATCTTCCTGGCCGAGCGTGACGTCTTCGGCCTGGAGGAGGGTCGGTCGGTCCGCATCACCCTGAAGGCCAACGACGCGATGCGCTTCGCGGGACGCATCCGCCAGATCAGCCCGGTGGTCGACACGGCGACCGGCACCGTCAAGGTGACGGTGGAGGCGACCAGGCCTCCGAAGTCGGTGCGGCCCGGAGCATTCGTCACGATCGACATCGTGCGCGAGCGACGCGAGGATGCCGTGCTGCTGCCCCGCGAGGCGGTCATCCGTGAGCTGCAGGAAGCGTACGTCTTCATCGCCAAGGGGAACATCGCCGAGAAGCGCCAGGTTGCTCTCGGGCTGGAGGAGGGGAACGCCATCCAGGCGGTCTCCGGCGTCGACCCGGGCGAGCAGGTGATCGTGGCCGGCCAGGGTGGTCTCAAGGACGGCTCACCGATCAAGATCATTCCCGCCTCGAACGCCTCCGATGTCGGTCCTCTGGTTGAGCGTCGCCGGTCGGGCTAGCGATGAGCCTGATCGAATTCTCACTGAAACGGCGTGTCACCGTCTGTATGTGCGCCGTTGCCGTTCTCGTCTTCGGGACCGTCTCGTTCTTCCGGCTTCCGATCAACCTGCTGCCGGACATCTCCTACCCCAGCCTGACCGTCGAGACCCGCTATCCGGGCGCCGCGCCGGAAGAGATCGAATCGCTCATCAGTCGTCCCGTCGAGGAGGCGGTGGGCGTGGTGTCGGGGGTGCAGCGGCTGATCTCGGTCTCCCGTCCCGGGGTTTCGCAGGTCACCCTCGAGTTCGCCTGGGGGCGCGACATGGACTTCGCCTCGATCGACGTGCGCGAGAAGCTCGACCTCGTGTTCCTTCCGCGCGAGGCCGAGAAGCCGGTGCTGCTGCGCTTCGATCCGGCCAACGATCCGGTCGTCCGGCTCTATCTGACCGGCGCCAAGAGTCTCTACCAGCTGCGCTACGTCGCCGAGGAGGTCCTGAAGAAGGACCTCGAGTCAACCGAGGGGGTCGCCGCCATCAAGGTGAATGGCGGCTACGAGGAGGAGATCCAGGTCCGCGTCGATCAGGGGAAGCTCTCGCTCCTCGGGATCGGCATCGCCGAGGTGAACCAGAAGCTGCAGCGCGAGAACATCAACCGCGCCGGCGGCAGCCTTTATGAACAGGAGGCGCGCTATCTCGTCCGCTCCCGCAACCAGTTCCGGAATCTGCAGGACATCATGGACACGGTGCTCGTCTCCCGGGACGGTCGCAACGTCAGGATGGTCGACGTGGCCGAGGTCGTTCGCGGGCACAAGCGCCGTGAGGTGATCACCCGGTTTGGCGGCAAGGAAGCGGTCGAGCTGGCCCTCTACAAAGAGGGGGACGTCAACACCGTCACCGTGGCCCGCAACATCCGGCGACGGCTGGCCAGCGTGGAAGGGGAGTTGCCGGAGGGGATCGAGGTCGTGGCCGGGATCGATCAATCGCGATTCATCCAAGCCTCGGTGGATCAGGTCAAATGGAACGCGATCGTCGGCGGGCTCATCGCCATCGTCCTCCTGCTCTTCTTCTTGAAGGATCTCACCAGCACGCTGATCATCGGGCTGTCGATCCCGATCTCGGTGATCGCGACCTTCTTCCTGATGTACCAGACCGGCACGAGCCTGAACATCATGTCGCTGGGTGGGCTGGCGCTCGGGGTCGGAATGCTGGTCGACAACGCCATCGTCGTCCTCGAATCGATCTATAAGCGCCGCGAGCGGGGGGAGGCGGCTCTGCAGGCCGCGCTCGGGGGTGCCTCCGAGGTGGGCCGCGCCGTGGTCGCTTCGACGCTGACGACGATCGCCGTCTTCCTGCCTGTGGTGTTCGTCGAGGGGATCGCGGCCCAACTGTTCCGGGACCAGGCTCTTACCGTGTCGTTCTCGCTCCTGGCATCGCTGGTCGTGTCCCTCACGCTGATTCCGATGATGGCGGCAATCTTCACCGGAAGTCGGACACCGGTCGTGGAGCAGGCGGCGGTTAGCGCCGCGGCCCCGGTGAGGGTCGATACGAAATTCCGAAGAATCATTGCGCCGATCCTGCGGTTCCGGGGAAGCCTCTTCTGGTGTTTCGAATGGCTCATCGTCGGGCTGTTGCGTAACGCGCGGTGGCTCTTCCAGGCCTTGCTCATCTCCTTCGTTTTTCTTTCCCGGCCCTTCTCCCGACTCTTCGATGGCCTGCTCGGCGCCGTGACGCGCTCCTACGAGCCGATGCTCGGTTGGGCACTGCGATCCCGCGGGATTGTCATCGCCCTGGCGCTCGTCGCGTTTCTCGGCGCGATGTCAATCGGGAGGGGACTCGGGGTCGATCTGATCCCGACCTTCTCGCAGGGGGAGTTCAGCTTCCGCGTGGAGCTTCCCGAGGGGACGCCCCTGGAGATGACCGATCGCTACATGCAGGAGATCCAGGCGGTTCTGGATGATGAGCCCCTCGTCGAGTCGTATTCGGCCATTATCGGGGGCGCCGGGCTTTCGCTGACCAACACCGGCACCGAAGGGGAGAACATCTCCCGGCTGCAGGTGCGGATGAAATCGAGGTCGTCGAGCCGGGACGAGCAGGTGGTGATCGATCGTCTACGCGCACGACTGGATACGACCGGCCGGGCGCGATATGAGTTTCAGCGGCCGACCTACTTCACGTTCCGTACCCCGATCGAGGTGGAGGTCTACGGCGAGGATCTCGAGGAACTGCAGGTCGCCGCCATCGCACTCGAGAATGACGTCGAGCGAATTCCGGGAATCGTCGATGTGAAGTCCTCGCTCGAGCTCGGCAACCCCGAGTTGCAGGTGACCTTCAACCGTGAGCAGCTGAGCCGCCTGGGACTGAACCTGTTCGATGTCGCGAGCACCATCCGGAACAAAGTGCAGGGGGAGGTGGCGACCCGCTTTCTCGAGGGGGATCGCGAGATCGACATTCTGGTCCGCGCGGTCGACGTCGGCACCGCGTCGATCGACGACGTCCAGGACATGATCATCGCGCAGAGGAACGGCGTGCCGATCTTCCTGAAGTCGGTTTCCGAGGTGAAGCTGACCGAGGGTCCGAGCGAGATCCGCCGCATCGGCCAGAAACGCGCCATCGTCATCGCCGGGAACCTGCACGGGCGCGACATGGGGGCCGTGGCGGCCGACGTGAGGAGCGTCATTCGGAACGCGCTGCTCCCGGCGGGTGTCGTCGCCGCCCTCAGCGGACAGGAAGAGGAGATGCAGCGCTCACTGCGCTCGCTGCTGATGGCGATGGCACTCGCCATCTTCCTCGTCTACCTCGTCATGGCCTCGCAGTTCGAATCGTTCATCCACCCGTTCGTCGTCATCTTCACCGTTCCCCTCGGCGTGATCGGTGCGGTGCTCGGGCTGGCATTGACCGGCAATACGATCAACGTGGTCGCGCTCATCGGGGCCGTCATGCTGGCCGGCATCGTGGTCAACAACGCCATCGTCCTGATCGATACTGTGAATCAGCGCCGCCAGCAGGGCATGTCGCGCGAACAAGCGCTCATCGATGCGGGAAAGAGCCGTCTGCGCCCGGTTTTGATGACTTCGTCGACGACGATCCTCGGCCTGATGCCGATGGCGCTGGGATTGGGTGAGGGGTCGGAGTTGCGCGCGCCCCTGGCGATCACCGTGATCGGCGGCCTTGCGGTGGCGACGCTGCTGACGCTCGTGGTCATTCCGGTCATGTACACGCTGCTCGATCGCAAATCGTTCGCGGCCGCCACGGGGCTCTCCCCGGCGCCGGAGGGAGGCGCGGGCGGAAGCGTCACCAGGGATCGGGGCTTCGGGGCGGTGCCGTCGACGGCGATGCCCCTGCCGGCGATGGCCGGACCGGACGATCCTCTGGGTGCCCTGCCGATCGATCGCGAGATCCCGCCCCCGCGGGAGGTGACGGAATGAACCTGCCGCGCCTGGCAGTCAATCGCCCCGTCACCACATTCATGATCCTGATCTGCATCATCGTGATCGGCGGGATCGCGTTGGTGCGTCTACCGCTGGCCTTCCTCCCCAAGGTCGATTTCCCCTTCATCGTCATCAACATCCCGTACCCGAACTCCAACCCGTCCCAGAT
>JAPUIN010000286.1 GCA_027297005.1 Acidobacteriota bacterium | reverse complement strand
GAAGTGATAGGCGAGGTGTTTGTGGCCCGGGATATCGAGGATCTGGATGTCGGCCGCCTTGCCGATCTCGATGCTTCCGGTCGTCCCCGCAATCCCGAGGGAATACGCGGCGTTGAGAGTGGCGGCCGTCACCGCTTCGGCCGGTTCGAGGCCGAGCCGCAGGCAAGCGAGCGGCAGGATCGCCGTCATCACCTCGGTCGGACAGGTGCCCGGGTTGAAGTCGGTCGCCAGGGCGATCGGTACGCCGGCATCCACCAGCCGCCGCGCGGGTGCGTCTTGACCATCCCTGAGGAAAAAAGACGCACCGGGCAGGAGGACCGCCGTCGTCCCCGATTGCGCCAGCAGCCTTATCCCCTCGTCGTCGACATGCTCCAGATGGTCGGCGGAGGCCGCTCCGAGCTTTGCCGCCAGTCGGACGCCCCCCGAGGCGCTGCGCTGCTCGGCGTGCAGCCGCAACCCCATCCCATTCGCGGCAGCCGCTCGCAGAACCCGCTCCCCCTCGTCAGCCGTGAAGGCCCCCTCCTCGACGAAGACATCGCAGAAGCGTGCCAGCCCCTGGCGAGCCACCTCGGGGATCATCTTCGCCACCACCTCCTCCACGTAGCCGGCGCGGTCGTTTTGGAACTCCGGCGGCAGCGTGTGTGCTCCGAGGAAGGTCGGGACGAGATCGACCGGATGCAGGTCGCCCAACCGTCGCACAACGTGCAGCTGCTTCAGCTCTTCTTCGAGGGAAAGTCCGTAGCCGCTCTTCGCCTCGGCCGTCGTGGTGCCGTGTAGCAGCATCCTGTCCAGGCGCCGACGCGACGCGTCGACGAGGTGATCGATCGATGCCGCGCGCGTCGCCCGCACGGTCGCCATGATCCCTCCCCCCGCGGCCGCGATCGATTCGTAGGTCTCCCCCCTGAGGCGCAGGACGAACTCCTCCTCGCGGCTGCCCGCGAACGGGAGATGGGTGTGGGGATCGACGAAGCCGGGGAGGACGGTTCGGCCGGTCGCGTCGATTTCGACGCCGTGGCGATCGAGGTGAACTTGCCTGCGGTAGTCGCGGGCATCCCCGACGAACACGATGCGTCCGTCGCGTACCGCGACGCAGCCGCCGGGCACGACGCCGACATCTCGAAGATCGGCGCCGAGGCGCGGCGCGGGACCACTGACGGTCAGGAGCTCTGCCGCGTCGACGATGGCGAGATCGGCCTGGATCGAGGAACCCATCGGAACCTCGTCAGGCTCTCGGCTGCGGCGGCTTTTTCATGAAGCGCAGCCGCCCTTCAACCTCGTCCTCGCGGCGGTGCATGTCCAGGACCTTAATGTGCTGCTCGACGGCGGACCGGATCCGTTGCTCAAAAGCTGTCCGCTCGATGCGCAGCGTCTGGATCGTTCCCTGCAGTTCGCCCACCTTGCGGGCCGCCTGATCAATCAGCTGCGTCCCCTTCAGCTCCGCCTCCTTGATGCAGAGGTTCGCCTCCTTGCGCGCCTCCTCCTTGATATCTTCAGACAGCCTCTGGGCGGTGGTCAGTGTCTCCTTGAGAAGCCGCTCGCGCTCCTTGAAGTCGGCGACGCTCGCTTCAATCTGCGCGAGACGCTCCTTGAGCGTGTTGTTCTCGATGACGACCGCCTCGAACTCCGCGGAGACCAGGTTGAGAAAGGAGCAGACCTCCTCGGGATCGTAACCCCGCATCCGTTTCGCGAAGCGATGCCCGCTGACGTCGATCGGTGTGATCTTCATGGTTCTCTCCTCAGGATCCCTCACTCAACGTTTCGGCCTCGCACCGAAGAGGGCACGGCCCACCCGCACGATCGTGGCCCCCTCCTCGATCGCCACCTCGAAGTCCCCGCTCATCCCCATCGATAGATGGTCGAGCGTCAGCTGCGGATGGCGCGTCGCGGCGTCATCCCGCAGATCCCGCAGGCGGCGAAACCACGGGCGCGATCTCTCCGGATCCTCCTCGTACGGCGGGAGGATCATCAACCCGCGGATCTGCACCGCACCGCACCCCGCCGCCGCTTCGAGCACCGCATCGAGCCGACCTGGTTCGACGCCAAATTTGGTCGGTTCATCCGCCAGGTCGATCTGCACCAGAGCCTGGAGCGTCCTGCCGGCAGCGCCGGCCAACCGATCGAGGCGCTGCAGCAACCCGGGCGAGTCGACCGAGTGAATCACCTCGAACAGCTCCGCCGCAAATTTCGCCTTGTTCCCCTGCAGATGTCCAACCAGATGCCAGCGAACGGGACCCGGCAGAAGCGGAATCTTCTCCTGGGCCTCCTGGATGCGGTTTTCACCGAGGTCGCCGAGACCGGCATCGATCGCCTCCCGGATCCGTTCCGGCGGAACCGTCTTGCTGATGCCGACCAGCGTGATCATGGCGGGGTCGCGCCCCGCCCGGCTCGCGGCCGCGTGGATGCGGCCCCGGATCGACTCGAGAGTCTGCGCGATACCGGCCCCCATGGAGGCTAAGTATTGGGTTGTGAAGGGCACCTGTCAAACCGCTGGCACCCCTCGGGGTGGGAGGGGCGGTACCCATTCACCGGTTCAGACGAGGCGAGACTGGGTCGGGCGGCCGGGCAGCAGGCGGATCGCCGCCGGCAGGGAGCCGGAGGATCCCTCTTCGTCCATCGCCCGGTTGGCGAGGGCGTCGGCTTCCCGGTTTTGCTCTCGGGGCACGTGCTCCAGCTTCACGCCGGGTATCCCAACGATCATCCGGCTGGCCGCCGTGTGGAGGATCCGCAGGTGGGGATTCTTGACGCGGTACCGTCCCTCCATCTGCCGGATGAGAAGTTCGGAGTCGGATCGGATCCGCAGGGAGGCGGGACGCAGCGTTCGGGCATGCTCGAGCAGCGCGAGAAGGGCAGCGTACTCGGCGATGTTGTTGGTGGCGATCCCGAGGTAGCCGTACAACTCGATCGGATCGCCGCCCGCCGCGTCATCAATCCGGACGCCGTATCCCGCGGGACCGGGATTGCCCCGCGACCCACCGTCGATGTGCGCGACGAGTGCGGGGCCGCGACCCTGATGAGCTCTTCTGCGGAGAGTCACCGGGCGGGCTGTTCGGCGCCCGGCGCCGATTTGATGGCCGCGTCGTCCGGAACGTACAGATACCTTTTGCAGGAATCGCAGGCGATCAGTCCCTCGGCGCGGCGCACCTGCTGAATCAGCCTCGGCATGACGCGGACGTGGCAGCCGCCGCACAGCTCGTCGCGCACCGCGACGAGCGCGAGCCCGCGGCGCTGGTTCGCGACCTTGGTGAACGGGACGAGGTACTCGCGGGGAATCGATTCGGAGAGGGCCTTACGCTCGCCTTCAAGTTCCTCCCGTTCCTTGCGGAGCGCGGACGCCCGATCATCGAGCTCCTTCTTGCCCTGACGGGTTTCGCTTTCCTTCTCCTTCAGCCGTTTCTCCAGCGCGCGGAATTCCTCACTGCGACCATCCCCCTCCTCCATCTCGAGAAGGATCTTCTCGTCGAGCGCCAGCCGTTCGGTGCGGCACGTCTCGATCTCTTTCAGCATCACCTGGTACTCCTTGTTCGTCTTGATCTCGGCGAGCTGAGCCTGGTACTTCTGGATCCTGGTTTCGACCGCCTGCAGATCCCCTTCGAGCCTGCGGCGATCCGATTGCAGCTCATCGAGCCGCACGCGTGCCGATTGGATCTCCTGCTGCAGCGCCAGCAGGCTCTTTTCTAGAGCCGCCACCTCAGCCGGGATCGCCGCCGTTTTCTCGTCGATGCTCTCGAGACCGATCATTTTCTGCTGCAGCCTGACCAGGCCCTTGAGATGATCGTTCACGACGGCCCCCCGGTGACACGGCCTGAACGGGCGGGCGGTGTGCATCTCACATCAGGGGCCGCTCGACCCTGCGGCGTACGCGGGGATTTGCGGACATAAAAAAAGAGGTGCCCCGGTTCGGAGGCACCTCGGGTCCCGGTCGTGACCGCTCCGGGGAGCCCTGGCACGGAAGGCCGGACCCCCGCGGTACTGGCGCGGGTGCGCGTTGTTCTCTTCCCGGGGGAACGGCGAAACGGATCGCGCGCTGTGGAACGGCTTCCGGACATCACACTGGGCTCCAGGGGGGACTGCGGAAATCCACTCAGCGTTCAGTATAGCATGGCGTCGCATCCCCGCGCGGCTCAGCCTCCGGCGGCCGGCGGGTCGCTCCCCCACCACCACAGCGGCGGCAGCGGTCTCTTCTCCGGCCAGATCTGATCGAGGGTGTCCCCCTCGAACAGCTCCCCGTTTTTCATCACGTAGCGCACTGTGTTTGTGTTGCGGATGTTCTCCAGCGGGCTCTCGTTGAGAATGACGATATCCGCAAGCTTCCCCGGCTCCAGGCTGCCGAGGTCCTGCTCGAGCCCGATGATCTCGGCGCCGTACAGGGTGGCGCAGCGAAGCACCTCATGCGGCTTCATTCCTCCGCTGGCAAGCGCCCACATCTCCCAGTGGTATCCGAGGCCCTGCAGCTGCCCGTGGCTACCCACGCCGACGAGTCCCCCGGCGCGCGTGATCTTCGCCGCCTGGGCCGCAATTTTCGGATAGACATGTTCGTCCTTCCGAAACCAGCGGACCCGGCGCGTCTTACCGTCGAGGACACCGTGCGGGATGAAGCGACGGATCTTCGGATCGTCGTGGACCTCCTCGGTCGTGTAGAAATCGTTCTCGGCGAACGGACCCCCGTACGCGACGAGCAGCGTCGGCGTGTACCCGATGCCGGTGCGCGCGAACAGTTCGACGACGTCCTTATAAAGGGGGACAATCGGCAGGCTGTGCTCGCTACCGTGGAAGCCGTCGAGCGCGTGGGTCAGGTCGAGCTTCAGATCGAGAGCCCCTTCGGTCGTCGGCATGATCCCGAGCTCGGCGCTCGCCTGCACCACCCACTGGCGCTTCTGCCGATTGCCGACCAGGTACGACTTAATATTGCTGGTGCGGTAATGCTCCTTGTAGCGTTTGAGGACGGCCCGCACCTCGTCGAGCGACTTGAAGGCGTTGTTGGCGAACACGCCCGGCCCCGTCGAGTAAGCGCGCGGGCCCAGGATCTCGCCGGCCTGGACCAGGTCCTGATAGGCGAACATGTCGTTCGTCGCCGTCTGCACGTCGAGCCCTCCGGTCACGCCGTAGGCGAGGTTGGCGAGAAAGCTCCAGTTCTGCACGTCCATGATCCCGCGTCGGATCTCGAACCAGTGCGCGTGGGTGTCGAGGAAGCCAGGCAGGAGGGTCATGCCTGAGACGTCGATCACCTCTGCACCCTCCGGAATCGCGACCGATCCCCGACGGCCGATCGCCGCGATCCGGTTTTCGGTAACCACGATGTCGGCGTTTTCGATCACCTCGTCGTCGCGCATCGTGATGGCCCGCCCTCCGCGCAGCACGACCGTCCCGCGGGGTTTCTCGCGGGGCACCTCGATCACGACACGGATCGCCTCAACCTCCTTCGACTCCTCGGCCGTCGGTTCGGGAGCGTCGGCCCCGGCTTCGTCCTCCTTCTTCTCCGGCCGATCGAACTCGATCGATGTGAACGGTCTCCGGTAGAAGGTCGAGCCGACCGCCCAGGTCACAGTGCGGCCGTCGTCCGCCCAGCCGAAGTAGTCGGCGCCGACATCGGTGAGACGCACCGTCGGAACTGACGGCTTCTGCACATCGACCGTCGGCGCCTCGCCGCCCACGACCGGCACGGCGATGACGTAGAGCTGATTGCCGACATGGGCCAGCGCCCAGCGGCCGTCCCTGCGGAGGCGGACGTCGACCGCCGGGATCGGCTCTTCGTCCCACAGGTACCCGGGGCCGGTCACCTTCAGATGGTTGCGTCGATCGGTCCCGTCGAAGCGGATCGAGATAACGCCGTGCGGCGCCTCCCCGGGGTAGATGCCGGCCGACACATAGAGGAAGATCCGATCCTCGTCATCGGTGAAGTGCGGTTTGCCGACACCACGCGCCGGCAGGATCAGGTTCGCGTCGCCGCCGCCCGCCGGAAGCCACACCAGGTCCATTCCGGCCGGCTGGCCGAAGTCGAGCTCCATCTCGATGCGCTCGTGCGCAGGCGCGCGCAACATGACGACCCGCTTGCCGTCGGGCGACCAGGCCGGGTCGGAGTAAAAGGCCGGGGTACGCGTCAAGCGAACCGCGGAGCCGCCGCGTGCGCGCACCTTGTAGACGTGCCCCCCCTCCGGCGACCAGGTGACGAAGGCGAGCCAGCGACCGTCGGGCGACCAGGCCGGCTGAAACTCGCGCGCGTCGTCGGTTGTCAGCCTCCGCGGCTCGCCGTCTGGCAGGTCCATCACGTAGAGGTGCGTCAGCGCCGAGAAGGCGAGCCGCGTTCCACTGGGTGAGGCGACCGGATTCTGGATCAACCTCACGCGCACCGGACCCTCCTCGACACGCTGCGTGATCTGCAGATCCGGTCCGATCTGTTGATTGATCCGCACCGTGAACGGGATCGGTTTCGAGGATCCGTCCTCGACTGACACGCGGTGGATGCGCCCTCCGTAGGAGAGGACGATCTCGCTTCCATCGGGCATGAAGGCATACGACGGCAGCAGATCGCGCGTGAAGCGCGATTCCTGATCATCGCGCTGCACCGGATAGATCAGCCATCGGTCCTCGCCGCTCTTGAGATCCCGGATCCGAAGACCGGTGCGCGTCTCGAAACGGGTGCCGTACACCAGCCGTCGCCCATCCGGCGAGAGGAGAGGGCGGATGGCGCTGCCGGCGGCACGGGTCAGCACATCCTCGATGCCGGTGGTTCGATCGCGTCGCGCAATCTGCCACATGGGAAAGCTCGCGTTGTACTGAAAGCCCCCGCTCTTGTGCGCGTAGTAGAGATACCGACCGTCCGGGGAGATCGTGACCCCCATCGCATTGTGGCGCAGGGCGCTCGGCGTCTTCGGGTCGGCCTTCGCCTTGGTGATCGGGACGCTGACACCCCCTTGGATGTGGTACATCCACAGTTCGTAGGTACCCTGCCCCCATTCCGAGCGCGAGACGATCACGTACTGTCCATCGGGAGTCCAGCTGGGGGAGGTGAGCAGTTGATCCTTCTCCGCGATACCTCCCGGAGTAGGAGGACCACCCCCGAGCTTGCGCGGCTCACCCCCATCGGCGGCGGCGATCCACAGGTCCTCCCTTCCGTCCCGATCGCTGACGAATGCGATTCGACTTCCGTCGGGCGAGTAGCAAGGCTGCGAGTCGAAGGCCATCCCTTCGGTGATCTGCGTCGCCTCCCCTCCCTCGATCGGAAGCGTGTAGAGATCGCCCAGGACCCCCATCACAATCGTCCTGCCGTCGGGCGACACGTCCAGGCTGAGCCAGGTCACCTCGTCAGTCGAGAACTCGATCGTGCGCTGGGGCTCGAGCGGCAGCGGCCTCTTCTCCTCTCCCGCGCACGCGCCGGGGCCGGAAGCGACGAGCACGATCCCGGCAAGCGCGGAGAGAAGGAGGCACGGCAGACTCCTGGCAGGGCGGCATGGTTCCATGGTCGGTTCCTCCCGATCGTCCTGTTGCTCTGTTTTCGAAGGGACGCATTGTAAACCGGGACCGCTTTTCCTGCACGCGCAACTGGAGCCTGATAACCTCGACTCGTGACCGGAACGACCGCGCGTCCTCCGGGCCTCGATGCCCCTCGCCTGCGCCGCTGCCTCGGCCCCGGCACCGCAACCAGCGTCGTCATCGCCAACATGATCGGCACCGGCATCTTCACGACGACCGGGCTGATGCTCGAGCGCCTGGAGAGTGGCTGGCTGGTGATCGCCTGCTGGCTGGCCGGCGGCCTCATCGCGATCTGCGGCGCGCTCTGCTACGCGGAGCTGGCCACCATGATGCCGCGGGCCGGAGGGGAGTATGCGTATCTGCACGCGATCTACGGGCCGCTGGCCGGATTTTTGACCGGCTGGATCAGCTTCTTCGTCGGGTTCTCGGCTCCGATCGCCGCGACCGGTGTCGCCGTGGTCGCCTATCTGACGGCCGCCCGACTGCTGCCGGATACGTGGGCCGTCGGTAAGGGGGTCGCCGTTCTCATCGTTCTCGCGCTGACCCTCCTGCATGCCGCCGGCCTGCGGGCCGGGGGGAGGGTGCAGAACGTACTGACGATCCTGAAGCTCGTGCTGCTGGGAGGCCTGCTGTCGGCCGGCTTCGCCGCGGGCGCGGGGGACTGGTCGTTCCTCAGCGCCGGATCGGGGTTCTGGGGGACGGGACGGCCGGGTGAGATCGGGGTGGCGATGCTCTTCGTGATGTTCGCCTACAGCGGGTGGAACGCCGCCGCTTACCTGGCGGAGGAGGTCGAGAGACCGGAGCGCACCCTTCCGCGCTCACTGCTGTTCGGGACCGCCACGGTGACGGTGCTGTACCTCTCCCTCAATCTCCTGTTCTTCTTCGCGACGCCGGCGGAGGATCTCGCGGGGGAGGTCGCCGTCGGCGAGGTGGCGACGCGGCACCTGTTCGGCCCCGGTGCTGCGTCGCTCTTGTCCGTGCTGATCGGCGTGGCGCTCCTGTCGTCTTTGAGCGCCTACATCCTGATCGGGCCGCGCGTTTACTACGCGATGGCGCGCGATCGGTTGTTTCTCACATTCGCCGCCCGCGTCCACCCGCGCTTGGGAACGCCGGCCGTCTCGATCCTCCTGCAGGGGGGGTGCGCCTCGATCCTGATCCTGCTGGGGAGCTTCGACCAGCTGCTCACCTATATCGGCTTTTCACTCGGGATCTTTCCCCTGATGGCCGTGGCAGGGCTGATGATCATGCGCCGGCGCGAGCCGCACAGAACGCGCCCGTACCGGGTTCCCGCCTATCCTTTCGTGCCGCTGATCTACCTCAGTGCGGGCCTGATCATCCTCGTGATCGCGTTCGTCAACCGGCCCTGGCCCTCGCTGATGGCGATCCTGACGGTGGCGGCCGGGATCCCGGTCTACTGGATCGCAACACGGCGCGGGTTGCTCGGCGGCGGATGAGCGGGTCGGTCCCCCGGGCGGTACCGACCCACTCGAACAACTCGGGCAGGGGGGCCACGACGATCAGGACACCCGGGATCGTCCGCATTGCGGCTATCCTGATGGATACTGGCACTTTTCTGGAGCGGGATTCGATGAACCACGGCTTCGAGTACGAAGAACAACTGGGGGACGGCGCGGCCGGACTCCGGCTGCTCGACTACCTGTCTGGCCGCTACCGCCACTCGTCGAGGGATCTCTGGCGACAGAGAATCGAATCGGGGCTCGTCCTCGTCGAGGGAAGAACGGCGTCCCCGGAGACGTTTTTGCAGGCCGGCTGGGACGTGGTGTGGAAACGCCCCCCATGGCGTGAGCCGGCCGCACCGCTCTGCTTCGCCGTCCTGCATCGCGATGCCGATCTGATCGCGGTCGCCAAGCCGGCCGGATTGCCGACCATGCCAGGGGGGGGGTACCTGGAGCACACCCTCCTCTCGCTCGTCTCCCGCCACGATCCCGGAGCGCACCCTCTGCACCGGCTCGATCGCGGCACCTCGGGAATCGTTCTGTTCGCCCGCACGGCACGCGCGCGCTCTGGCGTCGGCGCGTCGTGGCGCACGGGAGTGGTGCGGCGCATTTACCGGGGGCTGATCAGCGGGTCACCGGCACGCGAGTCGTTCGTCATCGATCGTCCGATCGGTCGGATCGCGTGGCCGGGCAGTCACGGGATCTCGGCCTGCGATCCGGCAGGGAGACCGGCCCGCACCGACGTCCGCGTGCTGGAATGGCGCGCCGGGACCACCCTCGTGGAGATCACGATCGCCACCGGCCGGCCCCACCAGATCCGGATCCACCTGGCCGCCGCAGGCCACCCGCTCGTCGGAGAGCCGTTGTACGGCCCGGGCGGCTGTCCCGAACGGCCGGGACGGGCACGCCCCGGGGAAGGGGGGTACCTCCTGCACGCCGGGGAACTGTCGCTTCCCCACCCTCGAGATGGCCGACGGATCTCGATCTCCTGCTCACCCTCTCCGTCCCTGCGCTGCCGGTCCGGGTTACAATAGCTCCTTCCCAGTCGCGACACCTTCACGAAGCGGGTCTGGCCAAAGATGGGGCTTCTCGACCGAATACGACAGCAGCCAGCGTGGACGCATGCCGATCCGAAGGTGCGGCGCGAGGCGATCGCGGAGATTCAGGATCCCGCCATCCTGAGCGATCTTCTGCGCACCGATCCGGACGAACGGGTGCGGGAGGAGGCGGCCGATTCGCTGCTCGACCTCACGCTCGAGGCCGAGGACGAAGCCGGCGCTCTCGCGGCCCTTGCCGGCCTCAGCGAAACGAAGCATCTGGTCGCCGTCGCCCGCTCCGCTCCGCACGAGGGGGCCGGACGCGCCGCCCTGGCGCGCCTGACCGATAAGCGCGCCATCGGCAGCGTCGCGCGCAACGGCGAGCATGCCGCCATCCGGCTGGAGGCGCTCGGCCGGCTCGACGATCCGGACGAGATCTGCGGTGTGGCATTGAAAAGCGCTCACAAGGAGGTCGCCCTCGCGGCCCTCGAGCGGGTGGCGGCGTTCGAGGAGGGACGCACGGCGTCACCGCTGCGCGACGTGTTGTCCGCGATCACCCACCGGGCGCGCAGCCGGGCGGCGATCCATCGGGCTCGGGCGATCCTGCGCGAACGGGAGCAGGAGGCTGACGGATCGCCCGACGAGCATACGACCGACAGGGAGCGCCAGACCGCGCTGTGCGATTCGCTCGAGGCGTTGTCGCGCGCCGAGGGAACGAAGCGGCTGGCGGCGCATATTTCCTCGCTGCACGACGCCTGGACCGATCTTCTCCCGGACGTCGACGTGGATCTCGAACGCCGCTTCGACGCAGCTTACGTGGCCGCCCGTCACCACCTCGCCGCGAATCAGATCGACCTGGCCGAGCGCCGCCGGCTCGATCGGGAGAGGGCGGAGATCCATGAGCAGCACATCGCTCCTCGCCTGGCGCTGATCGAGAAAGTGATGACGGCCGAGGAGGAGCGCGCGCCGGTCCTGCTGGCGGATGCCCGCTGGGAGTGGGAGAGGCTGGAGCAGCACCTCGGTTCCGAGGCGGAGGAGCTGCAGGCCCGATTCGATCAGGCATGCCAGGAGTGTGAGCGGAAGCAGGCGACCTGGTCGGAGGCCCGGGCGACTGCCCGGGCCGAGACGGATCGGGCGCGCGAGCGGGAGGGACGCGAGCGCCGCGAACAGCAGAACGCCGAGCACCTGACCCAGCTGTGTGATGCGACGGAGAAGATCCTCCAGGCGAAAAAGATGTCGCTGCGTCAGGCCGATCGGGGCCTGCGACAGGTGCGCGCGGCCCTCGATGCGATCGGGCCCCTCCCTTCGCGTCGCGAGCAGCGCGCATTGACGGATCGCCTCAAGGCGATTCATGCGTCACTCTCTCCTCGGGTGCGCGAGTTGCGGGACAGCGAAGCATGGAGACGCTGGGCCAACACCAACGTGCAGGAGAAGCTGTGCACGGCCGCCGAGGGGCTTGCCGACGTCTCGGATCCCGACGCTGCGGCGCGCCGGCTCACCGACCTGCAGGCGCGCTGGAAGACTGCCAGCACCGCAACGCCGGAGAAAAGCCAGGATCTGTGGAACCGGTTCAAAGCCGCCGCCGATCAGGTGCGCGGCCGCGTCGACGCCCATCGCGCCGGCGAGGCAAAGCGTAAGGACTCAATGTGCGAGCAGGCCGAGGCGTTGGCTGACTCGACCGATTGGCTCAAGACCGCCGACGCGCTCAAGCGTCTGCAGTCCGAGTGGAAGAGGATCGGAACCGCCGGCCGCGCCCCGGACAAGGCCCTCTGGGAACGTTTCCGCCAGACGTGCGATCGCTTCTTCAGCCGCAGGAAAGAGGATCTCGCCCGGCGCAAGCAGGACTGGCATAAGAACCTCGAGGCGAAGCAGGGGTTGTGCGAAAAGGCGGAGGCCCTCGCCGATTCGACCGACTGGGCGAAGAGCATCGACGCGGCCCGCGCCCTGCAGACGGAATGGAAGGGGATCGGGCCGGTCGCTAAGGCGAAATCCGAAGCGGTCTGGAAGCGGTTCCGGACCGCCTGCGATCGATTCTTCGAGCGCTACAAACGCCGCGACGAAATCGATTTCGCGAAACACCTCGAGGAGCGCGAGACGATCTGTCGTGAGCTCGAATCGTTCGAGGCACCGGCGGAGACCGAAGCGATGCTCGCCGCCCTGCGGGAGTTTTGCACGCGCTGGCAGCGGGGTCCCGCCCTGCCGCACAACCGATCGGCCGCGATCGAGGGCCGGTTCAACTCGGCGCTCGGACGCATCATCGAAGCCGCGCCCGACCGTGTCCGCGGAACCGACCTCGACCCCGACCAGAACCGCACACGGATGGAGGATCTCTGCGGGCGCGTCAAGAAGTTGATCCCGGCCGGTGCCCGCGCGATTGACGAGTCGGTCTCCCCCGCCACGCGCCTCGCCACGATGTGGGTCGAGGCTCTCGCGAGCAACACGATCGGGGGGAAGGTCGCGGAGGAGGCGAAGTGGCGTGGCGCGGATGAAGAACTCAAGAAGGCGCAGAGCGCCTGGCGGCGGATCGGCTACGTGCCGGACGAGATCCGGCGCCCCCTGGCCGAGCGGTTCGACAGAGCCTGCCGCGATTTCATCAAGAAACGCCCTCCTGCTCCGCGCGCCGATCCGCCGCCGCGCCAGTCGCGCGGCCCACGCGGCCAGCACGGACGGGGGCGTCCACCCCGCAAAGGCGGCCGCCCCGGATCACGTCCCGAGCGTCCCGGCCGCTGACGCTCGCTCACCCTCGGGACGCGCGCTGAATCGCGAACCTGACACGAAGGCCATTCGTTTCTGCGTCCATCTCAACGTGAATCCGGCTGGTCCAGATCCCCCCGCTCTCATCGACGAACCTCCAGTCGTCCCCGGCGCCCGGCGTATCTCCGCGCGTCCAGTCGTCCAGTGCGTTCATCTGCGCGTCAAGGAACTCGCGGAGACCCCCGGCGGAGAACGATCCCTTCACGTCGTAGACCCTCCGCCCCTGAATCGCGACACGCGCGCAGCCAGTCGACCGGTACGTGGCCGAGCCGGTCGAGCGCTGTCGATTCGATCCCCGGGATGAGA
>JAPUIN010000285.1 GCA_027297005.1 Acidobacteriota bacterium | reverse complement strand
AGGAGTTCGATGAGGTCGTCTTCAGCGCCGATGTGGGCAAGGCCCACGGGCCGGTGAAGACACAGTTCGGTTACCACCTCATCGAGATCGTGAGCCGCTCCGACTAGTTACTGGTCTGGAGGTGCCCCATGCCGCATCAGGTCGTCTGGTTCGACGTCCCGGTCCGTGACCTGGATCGGGCCATCAAGTTCTACTCGCGGGTCCTCGCGCGGGACGTCAAGAAAGCGGGCGAAGGAATGGAGATCGGAGTCTTCTCGCATTCCGGTGACGAGGTGGCCGGCTGCCTCGTGCGGAGCGACAAGGAGGAGCCGTCCGATCACGGGCCGCTGCTTTACTTCAACGTCGCCGGACGGCTCGACGAGGCGCTGACGGTTGTCGCCGATTTCGGTGGCCGTGTGCTCCTGCCGAAGCACTCGATCGGGCCACACGGGTACCGCGCGATCGTGCTCGACAGCGAGGGGAACCGCATCGCGCTGCATTCGGAGTGAGAGGCCCGAACGCCTCCCGCGCTCTTGCATCTGCAGCCACCTGCGTTCGCGAACGCAGGATCGTCCGCGCCCGCGGTGTCGCCCCGGCTGCCGTCATCCTGCGCAGGGCCCTCCTCATGGTGGCGATCCTGCTGCCGGGGGTCGCATCCGCGGCGCACGGCGAGGACCCCGGTCGCTCCCTGCCGAACTTTCATGAGGTGAGCGAGGATCTGTTCCGTGGCGCCCGGCCGGACGAGGGGGGCGTGAAGGAGCTGGCACGGCTTGGCATCAGGACGATCGTCGATCTACGGATCGGGGACGAGGTCGAGGAAGAACACGCGGAAGCGATCGATGCGGGCCTCCGCCACATCAATGTCCCGTTCGATACCTTGCGGCGACCGGAGGATGAGGACGTCGAGCGTGTTCTGGCCCTGCTCGTCTCGCCCGAGTACCGGCCGGTGTTCGTGCATTGTCGCCGCGGCAAGGATCGCACGGGAGATGAGGAATGAAAGCGATCGGGAGGGGAATGGTGCTGGCGGAAAGCGACAGGACGATCATTGTGGAGGTGACGCGGTGAGCCGCCGCGCCGTCGGTGCCGCCCTCGTCTGCTCCGTCCTGCTCGCCGGGTGCGCGGGCCGGGAGGCAACCGTTCCGTCCGGCGATGCCTCCGCCCGGGCCACCGCGCTGGCCGACGAATTTCTCGATGCCTACCTCGATCGGCATCCCGAGATGGCCACCTATTATGGGATCGAGGGCCGGCAGCATGATCGGCTGACCGACAACTCGATGGAAGCGCTCGCCGCCTGGCAGGAGCGCGAAGACGGTTGGCTTCTGGAGATTCGCGGCCTCGACGGGCAGGTATCCCCGGGCGATCCGGCCTGGCCGGTCTTCGGGATTCTGCGCGAGACGCTCGAGGCGTCGGCCGTGATGCGCATCTGCCGGACGGAGCTGTGGAGCGTGAGCCAGACTGACGGGTGGCAGACGTTCCTGCCGTACATCGCGGAGATCCAGCCGGTTGGCGGCGACGCCGAGCGCGAGCAGGCACTGTCACGGGCGCGCGCCCTGACCGGCTATCTGGATACCGAGATCGCGAACCTGCGCGAGGGGCTCCGGCGCCGCTACGCGGTGCCGAAGAGAAACATCCAGCTCGTGCTTACCGAGATCCGCGGATTGCTGGCGCCCGATTCGCCGCTCGCGAGCCCGGCCAGCCGGGATGACGATCCCTCCTTTAAAACCGCGTTTGGGGCGGTGGTGGAGAAAGAGGTCCACCCGGCGCTGCAACGTTACATCTCCTTTCTCGAGACCGAGTACCTGCCGGCGGCGCGCGCCACGATCGCCGTGGCGGATCTTCCGGACGGCGAGGCGTGCTACCGCGCGACGATCCGGTATCACTCGACGATCGAGAAGTCGCCGTGCGAGATTCACGAGATTGGGTTGAGGGAAATGGGCCGCATCCAGGAGGAGATGCGGGTGATCGCCGAGAGGAGCTTCGACACTTCGGATGTTCCCGCCCTGCTGCAGACATTGACGACCGATCCCCGCTACGCTTTCGTGTCGCGCGAGGCGATCATCGGGTTTCAGGAGGCGGCGGTGGAGCGCGCGAAGGCGGCGATGCCGAACTGGTTCGGCATCGTGCCGCGTGCGGAGTTCCGCATCGAGCCGTATCCGGCCTATCGGGAGGCTTCAGGGACCGGGGAGTATCAGTCCCCTTCGGAGGACGGCAGCCGACCCGGCATCTACTACATCCCGACCCGCGAGCCGCAGAAACGTCCGCGCGCCGGCCAGGAATCGCTGGCGTTTCACGAGACGATCCCGGGGCATCATCTGCAGGGCGCCATCGCGCTCGAGCTGGGGGATCGCGCCCACCCGCTCTCGCGATATCTGTACAACAGCGGCTACTCAGAGGGCTGGGGTCTCTACTCGGAGCGGCTGGCCGATGAGATGGGGCTGTACGGCACCGACCTCGATCGGATCGGCATGCTGTCCGATCAGGCGGGCCGCGCGGCGCGCCTCGTGATCGACACCGGCATCCACGCCTTCTCCTGGACGCGCGAGCAGTCGATCGAGTACATGGCGGTCCACACGACCTGGGCGCTCTCGGACGTCGACGCCGAGATCGATCGGTATATCATCTGGCCCGGGCAGGCGACGGCCTACATGCTCGGGATGCTGGAGATCCAGCGCCTGCGCGAACGCGCCCGGGACGCACTGGGTGAAGCGTTTCGCATCCAGGATTTCCACGATCGCGTTCTGGAGGACGGCAGCGTCACGCTCGGCATGCTCGAGGAGAAGATCGATCGCTGGATCGCCTCGGGCGGCGCGAGGCCGACCGGACAATGAACGGAATCGGCGACGCGGCGGTGCGGGCGCGCACTGGCCGGAATTGGGTGGAGTGGTTCAGGGAGCTGGACGCAGCCGACGCGCGGAACCGGGATCACAAGGGGATCGTCGCGATCCTGACCCGGCGGCACGGCGATCGGGTCAGCGGCTGGTGGCGCCAGATGATCACGGTCGCTTACGAGCGGGCGCGCGGGAAGCGTGTGCGACACGAGACACCGGGCGGGTTCCAGATCAGCGCCAGCAGGACGCTTGCATCGCCGGTCGGCGATCTGTACGGCGCCTGGTCGGATCCGCGCCAGGCGCGCGGGTGGCTCGCCGGAGGCCGGTTCACGATCCGCAAGGCGACGCCGCGCAAATCGATGCGGTTGAACTGGAAGGATGGTCCGACCCGACTCGATATTCATTTCTACCCGAAGGGGAGGGTGAAGAGTCAGGTCACGGTCAACCACACGAAGCTGGCGAGCGCCGCCGAGGCGTCGCGCATGAAAATCTACTGGGGCGATCGATTGGGCCGGCTGAAGAGGAGTCTCGAGAAGCCGGGGGCATGATCGCGAAGCCGTGGTCGTGATGATAATCCGAGAGGCGAAGAAAGAAGATCTCCCCTATATCCTGGCGCTCCTCGAGGGGGCCGATCTCCCGCGTGAGGGGGTGTCGGATCATCTCGACCGATTCCTGGTGGCCGAAAGCGGTAAGGCGATCGCCGGAGCGATCGGACTCGAAGCCACCTCCCCGGATGGTCTGCTGCGCTCTCTCGTCGTGGATGAAGCGCACAGAAAACGCGGCGTGGCGGCGGGGCTGTGCGATGATCTCATCCGGCGGGCGGAGACCCTCGGTCTGCGTGACCTCTATCTGCTGACTCTCGATGCTGCCGCGTATTTCGAGAGACACGGTTTCCGTCCCATCGAGCGGGAGGTGGCGCCCACTTCAATCCGACGGACCGATGAGTTCAGCCGCCTCTGCCCGGCGAGCGCCACCTTGATGAAACGGGTGCTCGGAAAATAAGGCGGGGCCCGGAGGATGATGAGTGGGCGCAGACCATGAAACCGGATCGCACCACATGACGCGCGTCGGCAACCCGCGGCTCTGGATCGTCATTCTGATCGTGGCGGGGGTCGCCCAGTTCGTCTATCTTCTGGGTGATCTCCCCGAAACTGTCGCGACCGATTTTGATCTCGCTGGCCGGCCGGACGGCTGGTTGTCGATCAGGGCATTCCTTGTGCTGAATGTCGCCGTGGTGGTGGCTGTTGCAGCGCTGTTCTGGTTCATTCCGCCTATCCTGCGCCGTCTGCCCGACGATCGGTTCAACCTGCCGCATAAGGACTACTGGCTTGCGCCCGAGCGGCGCGCGGCGACCATCGACTGGCTGGGGAAACGCGTTCTGTGGTTCGGGGTGGCGACGCAGGCGTTCCTCGTCGCCGTCTTTGGTCTCGGCCTCCGAGCGAATCTGGCGGATCCCCCCCGGCTCTCCATGCCCACGCTCTGGATCCTCCTCGGGGGCTTCCTCGCCTTGACGGTTGCCTGGTGCGCGTCGCTCATCGGCAAGTTCCGGGTGACTGAGGGGCGTTCGTGAGTCGTTTTGTCAACGCTCGTGGCAGGTTCCCGCGCCCGACCGTGCGCATCGGCGACGTCGGGAGGGAGTGACCGCTCATGCCGGGCGTGCAGTTCTGGTTCGAGTTCGCGAGCACCTATTCGTACATTGCGGCCCAGCGTGTCGAGAGGGTCGCCGGCGAGGCCGGCGTTCCCGTCGAGTGGAAACCGTTCCTGCTCGGCCCGCTGTTCAAACGCCAGGGATGGGACGACTCACCTTTCAACTTGTTTGAGACTCGGGGGCGCTACATGTGGCGCGACATCGAGCGCCTGTGCGCGAAATACGATGCCCCGTTTCGGCACCCCACCGTCTTCCCGAGAAATTCTCTGCTGGCGGCCCGCGTCGCCCTGGTGGGGGCGGGGCAGGACTGG
>JAPUIN010000284.1 GCA_027297005.1 Acidobacteriota bacterium | reverse complement strand
TCATAGTCCCGGGGCCTAGTTTCACCTCATAACCCAAAGGTCGCGGGTTCAAATCCCGTCCCCGCCACCAAATAACCCAAACGGAACATTGAATATAAGAAGGGCGGCCACTTGGCCGCCTTTCTCGTCTACCCTCAATTGGGACAGTGTTGGGACAAAGTTTCAGGAAACCGCCCCCCGACACAGTCCCACGACCTTGCTCGTGGTTGGCCTGGCGGACCGATATAGTGCGACCTGGCGGTGCGCCTCGCGCTGATCGTTGAGGTCCACGATGTCGTACCTGTCGAACATGCTGCGGGTCTTGTGGCCGCTGATTTTCATGGCGACCGACTCCGAGACCCCGGATCGCACCATGTCGCGGACTGCCGTGCGCCGAAGGTCATGGAACAGGCGGTCAGGCGCCCCTGCGGCCCTGCGGCCCTGCAGGCGGCCTTCCACGCCTTCTTAATGGGTGACACGCTGCCCACGTTTCGATGCCCCGTGGGCCAGCAGAACACAAACTCACTAACGGCCTCCTCGCCGTCCTTGCGCTTGTATCGACGCGCCTTCCAGCGGCGCTCGATGAGCGCGTCGATCTCACCGCCCTCCTCATACCCGACAATGGATGTTTTCTTGTTGTTCGGCTGGTAACCGGGAGGCCAAATCTCATGCGCCTTCCGATCCACCAGCGTCCACGGCAGCGGCAGCATGTGCCCCCTGCGCCAGCCGATCAGGTAGCCGAACCGGGCGATGTCATTGATCGGGACGGGCAGCTTCGCCTCGACCGCCTCGAACTCGACCCGCTCGAAGAAGCCCTCGCGCACATTGTCCTCAGTGAGCAACGCGACATGCGGCGCATTCTTGAGCAGTTTCTGGCGGACTCCCCATCGCAGTGCGGCCCGGAAGTCCTGTAATCGCCGGTTGATTGTGGAGTCGGCATCGCCCGCAGCCCGGCGCTTGTCGATAAAACGCTCGATCCGGTCCGGTCTGACCGCAGCGGCCAGCACCAACTCGAACGCCTCGCGGACAGGCTTGAGGTGTGATTTAACCTCTGGGACCGATACTTTATTATGCCGCTCCAAGTTGGTGACGTAACGGTCGCACAACTCCGGGACGCTGAGATCCTTCTCGCACCGTCCGATGTGGCGCCCCGATTCCATCTCGGCAATGCGGCTCTTGAGGAGACTGTTCGCATCGACCTTGCGGGTTGACTCGGAGGACTCGGAGGACTCGCGGTATCGTTTCCCACGAAAGTTGTATTGAACCCACCAGGTGCCACCCCGTTGGTAGACGCTGCCCGCGCCGTATCCGTTTCTATCGCTCATCGCCTCGCCTACTTCTTCTTCGGCTTCATCTTGCTCATCGCACTCCCCGCCAGGTCCAGATCCCGTCCTCCTCCCTGAACTTCCACGCTCTCAGTCGCCTCACTCCGTCCGGCGTGTCAGCCGTCGCGGTGATCTCCAGGTGACGAGCCTCACGGCGCACCCTGGCCCAGAGCTTCCGGGCGACACATCTCTTCCGATGATTCTTACGTGTCTCGATGTAATGGAGGTGACTCATCCGCCGATTGAAGATGCAATAACCGACGGGGCCACACGAGTGGACGGCGGTCAGAACGATCACGCCCTCGGAGTTGACGAGCCGGGCGTAGAACCTGGCCCGTGTCGACCAGGTGGGCAGATCGGAGTTGAGCCAATGCTGCACGGTTGCAATCTGAATCTTGACCCGCACGTCCTGCGTCTGCGTACTCATTTGCTACGGCCCTTCCGCCTTCCAACCATCTTCTTCGCCCCGACCTTCCAGTACCGCAACGCCGCCTTCAACCGCTTCGGGTCCGGGTCGCGGCCCAGATATTCCGCTATCCGCGCCTCCACCTTATCGCCGTGCCGCACACTCCGCATAATGTAGTAGTAGCGATCCTTCAATATCCTCAGATACGCCATGACCAGAATTGTAGTAGTAGGAATCCCCGCTGTCAAGTGTATTACAGGGGCGCTGCCCCGAACCCCGGAGTAGGACACACCCGCAGTAAGAGCCTCTTGACATCGCGCCGCGCCGTGGTAACGTGGCCTCGCCGTCTTGGTGGAGACCGGACGGTGACACATACCGCAGTACGGAAGCCCGGTTGGCTCCCTCCGCCGGGCTTCCGACTATCTGGCCTACCCTGCGGGTTCGTGGCCCACTGCCCCCGGAGAATGGTTCCCCCCGCCGGAAGCGTTATCAGCCCGCCCACCGTAACCCTTCCCTATAGCAACTGTCGGCGGATCGCGTTATCATCGCCGCGACGATTCCACACATCTGAATAGGGGGTGCCGTGAAGAACCCCTACGAAAAGCCAATGGTGATTCATTCGGAAGTGTTCGAAGGCCGTGCTTCGGTATGCAGTAAGGGTGACGGCGTGCCGGCTCCCAGGGAAGTGGTGAGCAAGGGATTGGCCGGGTGCGTTTCGGGCACTCCGCGCTGACCGGTTTCCAGTTGTGGCATGCCGCGCGCGATGAGGAGGAACGGGCGACCAGACAGGTGCTGAAACTTTCATGAATTACGCAATACAAACCAGCCATTGGACCCACGTTTGCGCCTGGGCAGGGAGGACGACGTGATCAATTACAGGCATCGAGGAAAGAAGATCACGGACTATAAGATTAAGGAAGAGAAGGCCAGGAAGAACGTGAACCGTCGTGACTTCGCGAAGAGATCGGTTGCCGCCGGTGCGGCGGCCGTCGCGTTCCCCGCCATCCTGAGGGCCGGAACTCCCGCCGGCGGCGTGAGGCCGTTGGTCGAGAAGCAAGCGGCGCAGGGGGGTGGGAGCGCCGCGAATAAACATGCGAACGGATGGCTCGAGGGGACCACCATTCCGGCCGAATACTACCTCGACCCGAAACAGTACGACGAGGACGAACGCCACCTCGTCGACAACTTCTGGCTCATGGTCGATCACGAGAGCCGGATTCCGAACGCGGGCGACTACTTCACCTTCGAGTTCGGCCGCGGCGAGAACGTCATCATCCTGCGTGACGACAAAGGGAAGGTCAACGCGTTTCACAACGTCTGCCGTCATCGAGGATCGCGCCTTTGCCGTGATGCCGACGATCCGCGGCCGAAAGATCAGCGTCTCTCCGTCCTGCAGCTCGGCGCCAGCGGCAACACGCCGCTGTTCCGCTGCCCGTACCATGGCTGGACGTACGATCTGCAGGGGAATCTGACCCAGGCCTACAAGATGCAGGACGATTTCGACCTGTCAAAGAACGGACTGATCCCCTGTCACATGCGTCTCGAGGAAGGGCATATCTTCGTCAGCCTGACGCGAGAAAAAAAGCCGCCCAGCTTCGCAGAGGACAGCAAGTGGTATTCGGAGGTCGCCAGAAAGTATGGATTCAAGGATCTGAAGATCGGCGCGCGGCGCTACTATTCAATCAAGGCGAACTGGAAGCTGGTGATCGAAAACGCCCTCGAGTGCTACCACTGCGGACCCTCGCACAGAAGCCTGGTGACGGCGCACAACTGGGACGAGCGGCTCACCGGCGCGGAAAAGGCCCAGCGACTCAAGGAGCTGGAGGGCTGGGTCTGCGAAGCCTCCAGATCCTCCAGGAAAGCGGCCGCCGAATCGTCGAAGGGGATGGGCAGCTCGGACGAGCCAAACTGGACCGCCGAGTACGATGGAGAGTTGAATCCCGGCTTCGTCACCGGATCACTTGACGGCAAGCCGGTGGCGCCGCTCCTGCCCAATTTCAAGGAATGGAGTCACTGCTTCGACATCGCGTCGACCGGATATACGACCGCCTTCTGGGAGGCGTATGACGACCATGTCGCCGCGTTCCGGTTCACGCCGCGCGGCCCCGAGTTCACCGACTGCGAGATCTTCTGGCTGGTTCACCCCGACGCCGTCGAGGGAAAAGACTACAAGGCGGACAGAATGATGGCCCTCTGGGACATCACCATGAAAGAGGACGTCTGGATCGTCGAGAACAACCACCTCGGGATCCGATCGGGCGGCTACGGGCCCGGTCGCTATGCCGCTCACGAAACCGGCCCGGCGAACTTCATTAAGTGGTACATGACCGAGGTGGTCAGGGCCTGAGCCTTTCACGACCGCAACCCGATAACTATCGAACTCCGTCACCGGTGCCCAGGCACGTGAAGAGGCGTTATTGCGCCCGGCGCGTACCCACCTCAGTGCTTCATGCGGACATCACTCCGTTTCAGATACGGCAACAGCGTGTCGCGCGTGAGTACGGATCGTGTTCTGCGCCGGACCGTCGCGTCAATGGCGCGGCCCCGGAGCGGCTTCGGGCCGCGCTGCATCGACGGGGGCCCTGCGCCGCGTCGTCCCGGCGGTCGGGACGGGAGAACCGAACGGCCCCCCCTGCGCGCCACCGAGCGCCGCCAGGACGAACGCCGCCCCCACGATCAGGAACGCTCCGAGCTGCTGGGTGATGAGCAGCTGCTCTCCGAGGATGATCGCGGCGAGAATCACGGCGCCGACCGGCTCGAAGGTGTTCAGGATCACGGCGACCTGGGCGCCGACACGTTTCAATCCGGCGATGAACAGGACAAACGATATTAGCGTTCCGATGGTGACCATCCCGAGCAGCGCGCCCCATCCGGCTCGCGTGGAGGGAAACGCCGCCTGTCCGGCGAGAAGTGCGACGGTGCCGAAGCTGACCGCCGCGCCGGAGATCATGAGGGCACCCGACAGCATCGACGGGATCCCCGAGGTGGCGCGGGCCAGCCCCAGAACGAAGCATGCCATCCAGAAACCCGCGAAGATCGACAGACCGACCCCGAGCGCGGATCCTCCCTCCCAGTTCGGGGCCGCACACAGCCAGGTGCCCGACAGCACCAGGCCAAGGGCGATCATCTGCACGGCCGTGGGAGGGCGCCGGGTGCGAACCCAGACGATGAGGGCCAGGAACGCGGGTGATGTGTAAAGCAATACGACCGCCAGGCCTGCGGGGATCTCGTGAAGTGCGGAGAAGAAAATCGCCGACTGCCCGGCATACCCCAGGAGACCCCACGCAAAAAGTGACAGCGTGCGCCTGCGGCCGAGCCCCACTGCCGCGCCCCGGAGACGCGGCGACAGCAGGACGAGAATCCAGAAACAGCCGGCCGCCAGCGTGAAGCGCGCCGAGAGAAGCGACAACAGAGAGACATCGGCGGAGTAAGCAATCTTACCGAAGATCCCGAGCGTGGCATAACAGAACGCCGATGCCATGATCAGGGCGATCCCGCCCGGGCTGATCCCTCGCCGCATGACACCCGGCGTCCTCTTCAAGCAATCCCCCCTGCGCCGATCGGAGCCGATGGCGCACGATCCACATTCTCCCGCAGCATTATAGAGTCGGCGCAGGACGTATCGCGTCCAATCCACATCGTGCTATCGTCATCGGTTGACGATGAGCACCACCGCGGGCGTCGGACTTTCCACCGATGCGGACCCACTGAAGGCGGCGCGCGAGGCGGCGCGGACGGCCCTCGCCGGAGTCGGAGAGGCGAGGGCCGACTGGTGCCTCGTTTTCGCCACGGCTCCCTACCGCCCCCACTATGCCGCCATGCTGGCGGCAATTCAGGATACGCTGGGCACCTCGATTCTCAGCGGCTGCAGCGGCTGGGGCGTCATTGCCGGGGATCGGGAGATCGAGTCGGGGCCGGGGGTCGCCGTCCTCGCGGTGCGCTCGGACCGGATTGAAGCATGCGGTCTGATCGTCCCGCTCGACGGGGATGAGACGCGATCGGCGGCCGGGGAGATCGGCGCTCTTCAGCGATCCCGTCCCGGGCTGTCGTTTCTACTCCCGGATCCGTTCGCCTCTCCACTCGATTCCCTGCTGAATGATCTCAAGGAGGTGGCGCCGGGCGCCCGGACGATCGGCGCGGCCGCCTCCGGAGATCCGCATCTCGGACATACATTTCAATACTACGGCCGCAACGTCGCCACGAGGTCGGTCGCCTTATTGCATCTATCGGGATCGGTAAACGCCACGATCGGGATTACCCAGGGATGTCAGCCACTGGGAAAACCCTGCCGCGTGACGCGCTGTCAGGGGAACATCGTTCACTCTCTGGACGGCCGGCCCGCCCTCGACGCCCTGCGATCGCGAATGCCGGCCGGCGTGCGGAACGCCCTCGAGCGGCTCGGGGGGCACCTGTTCGTCGGGATCCCTCCACAACCGGGACAGGAGCGATTCGAGCATGGTGAGTATCTGGTGCGCGGGCTGCTGGGAATCGATCCGAAGGAGGGATCGATCGCGGTCGGTACGACGGTGGAGGAGGGGCAGCCGATCCTGCTGCTCCTGCGCGACCCGCAGGCCGCACGCGAGGACTTGAAGGGGATGCTCGATCGGCTGGGGACGGCAACGGGCGATAACCCGCCCCGCTTCGGTCTCTATTTTAACTGCGCGGCGCGCGGCAGCTCCCTGTACGGGCATCCCGGCATTGACACCGCATTCATCGCCTCGAGGTTCCCCGGACTGCCGATCATCGGTTTCTTCGGCAACGCCGAGATCGCCCCGTTGCACGGCTCAAACCTGATCTTCACCCATACCGGAGTTCTGGCCCTCATCACGGAGGCCTGAGTTGGGCGGTCCCACCCCGTCGATCCAGGAGGCCATCGTCGCCGAGCTGCGATCCGATCCATCGCCGCGCACCAGCCGCGATCTGGCCGAACGATTCCTGCGCATCACGCATGGCGACGAGGAGACCTGCCGGCGATTGCTCGCCCCGCTGCTCGAGGGAGCCCCGGGTGTCGGCCACCGATCCGGCCGGGGCTGGTCGTTCGAGGCCCAGAGGCAACGAATCCGCGCCGGAGTGAAGCGGCTCGACGAGTTCTCCGTTCTCGCCACTGATGGCGCCGGGCCGGGCGGACGCGGAGGGCTGCGCGTTGCCTGCCTCCTCCCGGTCCACGCCGGCGAGATTGGCCACGAACAGCTCTTCCCTTCCTGGTCCGGCGGGATCCAGGACGGCTCGGTCTATGGCGTCGATCCCTCGATTGCGGTCCCCCGGGGGGAGCCACGTCCCGGACTCACCATTGACGATCTGCAGCGGTTGATCGCGGCGATCGGCGATCGTCTTCTTATCTGCCATCGTGTGACACGCGAAATCGAACCCCTTCGCCGCGCCTGCGTAATCGCCAGCCTGGCGTTCCATCCCCGCATGATCTCCGCCGCACACCTCGGCTTCCTGCTGCTGGGCCTGAAGCGCACTCATGTCACCCTCGATCTCGCCGGCGCCCTCGGGATCGAAACACGGGGGCCGGATGATTGCCGCGGACGTGCGCGGATTGTGGCGGAGGCATGGCTCCGACTGCTGCCGCGTCTGCGGGCGCGCGGCCTGACCACTCCGGAGCGGGTCATGGAATTTCAGCAGCGGCCGGCCGCGCCACTCAATCTTGCGAGCTTTGCATTCTCCGAGGAGGATCTGCGCGACCTGCCGGCCGCCCCGGGGGTCTACCGGTTTCTCGACGGGAGGGGCCGGGTGATCTACGTGGGGAAGACGAAGAATCTCAGGAGCCGCGTGGGGTCGTACTTCCAGCCCTCGGCGCGGCGGACCGCGCGGGTGCGCGCGATCCTGAGGCGCCTGCGCTCGTTCGAGGCGCAGACCGTCGCCTCCGATCTGGAAGCGGAGCTGGTCGAGGCATCACTCATCGCAGAGCACCACCCTCCCCTGAACCGGCAGTTCGAGATTCATGAACGTCCGGCGCCATACGGGCCACGGCTCAACCTGATCGTTCTTCTGCCGGACGTTCTTCCCGGACCTGACGGGAATCGAACATGCACGCTGCACCTGCTTCGTGGAGGCCGCTACCTGGGGAGGTTCCCGGGAATGACGCCCGGCGCGATGCCGCGCCCGGGACAGGGCGGCCGCCGACGCGATCTCGTGGAGCGGCTGCGTCGTGGGTACTTCGGCGAAGGCGCGGGAACCGGCGAAGCCTCGGCGGGGCGCGATCGCGTCGACGTCGACTGGGAGTTAATCGCCTCATACGTCAGGCGCCATCGCGATCGGGTGAACGTCCTCGACATCGATGAGTGCGCTTCGCTCGATGACGCCCTGATACGCCTGCGGGTCCTCGCCGATGCGGCAGCCTCGGCACCGCAGCCGGTGATCGTCCGGGGCACCGCCGGGGATCGCGACTGAAGCATTCCCAATGGCGACCCGGTCCACACCGCGACGCGGACCCGTGTCCGGAGGGGGCGGGCCCAGCGCCTCAAGCTGCGGGTCAATCAGGACCCCACGCGTTGACAGGCACCCCTCCGTTCCGGAGAATACCGACCGTCGTCGTCGGCCCGCGGAGAGGCCGGTCGATCCGGCCCGGGGACACTACACGATGCGCCTTCTGACAGGGATCGCGGCCGGCTACCTCATCGGCTCCATCCCATTCGCCATCCTGATCGCCCGACGGGTCGCCAACTTCGACACGCTCCGCCACGGCACCCGGAACCCCGGCGCGACGAACGTCTTCAAACATGTCGGGATGATCTCCGGCGCGGCCGTCGGCCTGCTCGACTACTTCAAGGCGCTCGTCCCGGCTCTCGTGGCCCGGTTCTATTTCGACTTCTCATTCTTCGAGGCGGCCAGCGTCAGTATCGCGGCGGTCCTCGGGCACGATTTTTCGATCTTCCTGAAGTTCCGCGGAGGCAAGGGAGGCGCCTCGACGATGGGCGTCTTCAGCTTCCTCGATTTTCCGGCTCTCGCGTTGACCGGTATCCTGTGGGCCGCCGCGCTGCCGTTCACGCCGGGGAAGAGGTTCCTCATCGGCACAGGCTCGCTGGCGCTCTTCCCCCTCCTGACCGCACTGCACCTCTCCCCCTGGGGAGCATCCCTGTTCCCTTCGTCGCGCCCACCCGGCTACCAGGCGGTCGCGATCGGCGCATTCCTCGTCGCGCTCGCGTGGTGGCGGATCGGGCTGGCACGCCGGACCACGGCGACGAGAGGGACGGCTTGATTCTCATCAAGCGGAAGCTGTTCCGCATGGTCGGGTTTCTGTTCCCCGTGCTCTACCTCGTCTCGGGGCTGCTGATCGAGCCACCCTGGGACAGGGCGCCGGTCCTCGCCCTTCTCATTCTGTTCATCGGCGTCATGGTCTGGCTCGAATCGTGGCGCTTCCGCAACCCGAAGGTGAACCGCTGGCTGTTCGAACACTTCAAGGGGTTCACGAAGGAGAAGGAGCGGGCGAAGATCTCGACCACCTCTCTGTTCCTGGCCTCGGCCCTGATCACGATCATTGTGTTTCCCCGGGGGATCGCCATCGCCGCTCTGCTCTTCCTGACCGTCGGGGATCCGGTCGCCGAAATAATCGGGGTCAATTTCGGCCGGATCAAAATTTTCGGAGGGAAGACGCTCGAGGGGACGCTCGCGGGGTTTCTGTCCTGTGCCCTGATCGGGTGGCCGCTGCTTCTGATCGAGCGACTCGAGCTCGACCCGACCCTACTCCTGATCGGCGCGGGCGCCGCTGCCCTCACCGAGCTTTTCGCTCTGCGGGTGGATGATAATTTCACCGTCCCGATCGGCTCGGCGCTGGCGATGTGGGCCGCCCGCTTCCTG
>JAPUIN010000283.1 GCA_027297005.1 Acidobacteriota bacterium | reverse complement strand
GTCGGCGTGGACGAGTTGCTGGCCCGCCGCGCTCACCGTGCCCGGTAGCGTGCCCGTAGAATATCAATTTCTGTAAGCTTTGGGGCACTAGGTGTTGGCAGCTACACAAGCCGCCGTTTGAGCGCCTCTTCGACGCGTTCTGCGGGGAGCGTATTGAGAATGTCGTCGGGCTGCAGCCCGGCTCGCCGGGCGACCGCGAGCCCGTAACGCAGGTGCTCCAGCCCGGCGGCATCGTGCGCATCCGGGTCGATCGCGAAGCAGGCCCCGGCAGCCCGGCCCCGCCGGCAGGCATCGGCGTCGAGGTCCAGCCGCCTCGGATTGGCGTTCAACTCAAGATAGACCCCCTCCCCGGCGGCCGTGCGCATCACCTCGTCGAGATCGACGTCGTACGGCTCGCGGGCGAGCAGCAGGCGACCTGTCGGGTGACCGAGGATTGTCGTGCGACGGTTTTTGATGGCGCGGACGATCCGGCGGGTCTGCTCCTCACGCGGCAGGCCGAAGGAGGAGTGGACCGAGGCGACCACGAAATCGAGGCGCTCGAGGATCTCCTCCGGATAATCGAGCCTGCCGTCGGGAAGGATATCGACCTCGCTCCCTTTGAAGACCTTGATCTTCGGGTGTCGGGGGAGGACGGCGTCGATCTCCTCCTGCTGGCTTGCCAGTGAACCGGGGGTCAGGCCGCGCGCGTAGCGGGCCGACTGGCTGTGGTCGGTGATGCCGACGTATTCGTAGCCGAGCTCCACGCAGCGCTTGAGGATCGCCTCGATGCTCAGCCGTCCATCGCTCCAGGTCGAATGGACGTGCAGGATGCCGCGGAGGTCCGAGGCCTCGACCAGGTGGGGGAGAGAGCCAGACAGGGCGGCCTCGACCTCCCCACCCTCATCGCGCAACTCGGGCGGGATGTACGGCACTTCCAGAAGTGCATAAACAGCCTCTTCGTCCGGGCAGGCAAGGAGCTCGCCGCCTCTCGTGACGCCATCCGCCGTCATTTCCAGCCCTCGTGCGCGCGAGCGACGTTCAAGCGCCGCGAGATGCCCGGGACCGCCAGTGGCATGCAGGAGCGCCGGGCCGAACCGATCGTCGCTGACGACACGCAGTCGGACGGGGAGTCCGTTGTCGAGCGCGCCGCTCAGTTGACCCGTCGCGTCGGCCGACACGTTCTTGAGCAGGGGTGATGAGGAGGCCGCGTCGAGCGCACGGGTGGGGGAGAGGGCGGAGACGACGAGATCGATCCCGGTCACCGTCTCGAGACCCCGGCGTAAATCGCCGGCGATGACCGCCCTGTCGATGGCGCGGTCGCGACCCAGCGCGGCCACGATCCCCTCGGCCATGATGAGGGCATCCCCGAGCAGATATCGACCGGCGTGGCGGCTCATCGTCCGGATGCTGTGCAGAATTTTCTCCTGGCTCTTCGCGCCGAACCGATCGAGATGCAGGAGCCGATTCTCGTTGCAGGCGTACTCCAGCTCCCCCGCCGTGCGCACGTGCAGGTGTTCGACGAGGAGCCTGGCCTTCTTCGGTCCGAGGCCGGGGATCCTCACGAGCTCGAGCACGCCGGGCGGCACCGAGGCGCGCAGCTCCTCCAGGTAAGGAAGACGATCGGTCTCGATGAGGGTTGTGACCTTCTCAGTGATCGCCTTTCCGAACCCGGGGAGACGCGCCAGATCGCCGCTCCTTACGAGTTCGGCCAGGTCACGATCCTGATGGGCCCTCAGGGTCCGAGCGGCGTTGATGTACGCCCTGGTCTTGAAAGGGTTCTCATCCTGGAGCTCGAGGAGATCGGCGATCTCCTCGAGCAGGTCGGCCACTCGGGTCGCGTCCATCTCTTCCCCTGAAGGGGACCATGCTAGCGAAGCGGTCGCCGACCTGTCAAAAAGTCATGGTGGTCTCTCCATGTGCCAAAACGGCCTCTGGAGAGGACCCCGGTGTCACCATGCGACAGCCGCGTGCAGCGGGGACCGGGCCATTCGGTGGTCCCGTTCTCGGCCCGATTGAGCCATTTTCTGGTGGGGGAGTGCTGCGAACGCGCCGCATAGGGCACTGCCGTGGGGGAATGAGGCGGCTGGCAAGCATGTTGCTTAAAGCGTCTGGATAGATTGATTGGGGCGGGCGGTTTCAAGGAGGGGCCATGTGGCGTCAACTTCTTCCATACACAACCAGCTACGATGATTTCATCTCCGCGACCGATGAAACCCGGATGGAGGCGTTCATCAAGGACCCCGATTCCTACCGGCAGGAACGGGATATCCTCAGGCGCGAGGTGGACGGCATCCTCAAGAACGCGTTGACGACCCTGCCGGCCCGTGAGCGGTACATCATCGAGCGGCGGTTCGGTATCAAGGACGACAGCCAGCTGACCCTCGAGGCGGTGTCACGCATCCTGAATCTGAGCAAGGAGCGGGTGCGGCAGCTTGAGCGGGAGGCCCTGTTGAAGCTTCGTATGGCGCTGGAAGGGATGCGCGGGCAGCTGATGGGGGCCTGAGGCGCCCGCGCATGACCCGATCGGCGCACCGGGGCGCCGCCAGCCAGGGGGCTGGTGGCGCCTTTTTTTGCTCGCCCGCGGGGCTTGCGGGGCATATGCAGAGGCCGGTTGGAGGAACCCCTCCTGAGCTCTTGAGTTCCTTGGCAAAACGGGTACCATTGCGATATCATCGCAAGCCGCAACGGCAGGCGAATTCTGGCAACACGTTGGATGGGCTGGTGGACCACGTGTCGGCGTGGGGTTCTGCAGCTCTGCATTGGTTTGAGGGACTGAGCATCATGAATAGACAGCGTCTGAGCGTCCTGGTCCTGGCGGGGCTGCTCGCCATGGCCGTCGGATGCCGGGGAACTATCGACCACCTGCGTGCGAACTACGCCGCGAAGCAGGGGAACGATTTATACAAGGCGGGAGACTATCTCAAGGCCATCGAATGGTATACCTACAGCAGCTACCTGAACCCCGACCTCGACAAGGCTTACTACCACGCGGCCCTCGCCTACATGGCCCTCTACCGGCCGGGATCGATACATCCGAAGGATGCCCGGTACGCGACAGAAGCGGTCGCCAATCTTAAGCGCTACCTCCTCCTCAGGCCGGACCATCGTGAGGCTCAGGATCATCTCCTGACGGTCTTCATACAGGCCAAGCAGTATGACGAGGCGGGCCAGTTCTTCGAGGATGAGCTCAGTCGCCTCGGAGGTGAGGACCCGGACCGAGCCGCCCAGCTGATGCAGAGGCTCGGAGCAATCTACGCCAAGAAGGGGGACTTCGAGAGTTCTCTCGAGTGGTACAAGAAGCGCGCCCAGATCGATGACACCCCGGAAGCGCTTTACACGATCGGCGTGCTCTGCTGGGATAAGGTCTATCGGGCATCGATGACGGTCAGCATCGAGAGACGAGAAGAGCTGATCGAGATGGGCCTCGACTACCTGAACAAGGCGTCCGAGCAGCGCGAGAACTACTTTGAGGCGGTCTCCTACATCAATCTCATGTTCAGAGAAAAGGGGAAGGTCGCGGCCGAGTTGGGAAACCTGGCGGACTTCGCCAAGTACAACCAGGAAGCCGACAGGCAACTGAAGCTGGCGCTGAAGATGCGCAAAGAGATCATGGCGAGAAGGTAGCCGGACGGGGATCTCCCGCGTGGCGGGAGCACCCCCGCATTAAGGGGCGAGGTAAGGTTCTTGTTCGAAACCCAACTTCTTTCGACGAAGCAGAGAACGCGAACGCGGAAGTGGCTGACCTTCCCGGTGGCGCTGATCGCGCATGGCGTTCTGTTCGGCGGTCTGATCGTCGCTTCCTTCATGACCGTTGAGTCGGTGCAAGCGCCGCCGATTACCATCTCGTTCGTGGCGGCGCCCCCACCCCCTCCGCCCCCGCCACCTCCCCCGGCCCGGAAGAAGCGCACGAAGAGGGTGACCCCCAAGGAGATCCCGAAGCCGGAGGCATTCGTGCAGCCGACCCTCGTGCCCGAGGAGCAGCCGGTTCCCCTGGACGCGCCCGAGGAGGACTTCGGGCTTGATGACGGTGTCGACGGCGGTGTCGAAGGCGGCGTCGAGGGGGGTGTGGTCGGCGGTGTGCTCGGCGGTATGCTGGGCGGCGTGCTCGGCGGTATGCTGGGCGGCGTGGATGGAGGGCTGATCGATCAACCGCTCTACGCCGGCGTCGGTGGCGTCACCAATCCCGAGCTGATCTCCTCGAGCAAGGTGCGGCCCAAGTATCCCGAGATCGCGCGCAAGGCGAAGATCCAGGGGAAGGTCGTGCTGCAGGCGATCATCAAGAAGACCGGAGTGGTGACCAACGTGCAGGTGCTGCGATCGCCCGGCAGGAAATTCGGGTTCGATGAGGCTGCGATAGCGGCTGTCCGGCAGTGGCGATACAAGCCGGGCCTGCAGAACGGAAAGCCGGTCGACGTCTATTTCACCGTGGTGGTCGACTTCGTGCTTCAGTGAGACAATGGCTGACGTTGTAAGCGCAATGAAACAAGGAGGACTCCGGTTATGATGGGGCATGGCGTACTTGATATTTGGAACCAGATGGGATTCCTGGCGAAGGGGATCGCCATCTTCATGCTGTTCATGTCGATTTACTCGGTTGCGGTTTTCATCGAGAGGTTCATGCTGTACCGCAAGGCCAAGAAGCAGTCGATCGAGTATCTGCCGATCGCGACCAAGGCGCTGCGCGAGGGGAACTATCGCGCCGCCGTCGAGATGGCCCGGCGCTACAACAAGAGCCACCTCGCCAAGGTCCTGTCGGCCGGCCTGCAGCAGTTCCTGTTCGAGAAGGAGGAGGAGCCCAGTCATGACGCCGTCGAATCGGTCCGCCTTGCCGTGGAGCGCGCGGCAGCCCTGACCACCGCCGAGATGAAGCGCGGGCTCGGCGGGCTCGCGACGATCGGCGCGACCGCCCCTTTCGTCGGGCTGCTCGGCACCGTCATCGGTATCATCAACGCGTTCACCGGCATGGCCGAGACCGGGTCGGGCGGGATCGGCGCCGTGTCGGCCGGAATCGCGGAGGCGCTGATCAACACCGCCATCGGTCTCGGTGTGGCGATCCCCGCCGTCTGGATGTTCAACTACTTCACCGGGCAGATCGAGTTCTTCGGCATCGAGATGTCCAACTCGTCGTCCGAGTTGGTTGATTTCTTCCTGAAGCGTCAGAGCAGGAGTACCGGCAATGTCGATGCAAGCAGGTAGTGGTGTCACCTCCGATATCAACGTGACGCCCTTCGTCGATATCTGTCTGGTTCTCCTGGTCATCTTCATGGTCGTGACGCCGATGCTGCAGGAGGGAATCCAGATCGAACTGCCGAAAGCCAGGAATACGGCGGACACGGATGATGACGAGGCCGCCGCCATCACCGTGGCGATGAAGGACGACCGGATCATCTACATCCAGCGCAAGCCAATCCCGGCCGACCAGTACCTGGCCGAGATGACAGAGATTTATGATCGGATGCCCGACAAGCAGGTGTTGATCAAGGCCGATAGATCGATGACCTACGGCCAGGTGCGCCGCATCATGGTTGAGACCAACGAGGCCGGGTTCAGCGAGGTCAAGCTGGTCACTGATAAGGCGCCGGGCTCCGAATAGGCGGGGAGGAGATACTTCATGGCCATGCAGTTGGGGATCACCAACGTCAAGTCGGACATTAATGTCACCCCCTTCGTCGACATCGTCCTGGTGCTGCTGGTCATCTTCATGGTCGTGACGCCGATGCTCAGCCGCACGCTGGATCTCTCCGTGCCTCCGAAGGCTGCCCCCGAAACAGTGACGGATGCGACCGTGGCGGATCAGTTGATCATGACGGTGCGCGGCCCCGCGGACGCGCCGCGGGTCTTCCTCAACCAGGAGGAACTGCCCGGCGCGCCGGACTCGGTCGAGGATCGGATCAAGGAGTTGATGGCGAACCGGCCGTCGAGCGAGAAGGTCGTCTTCTTTCAGGCCGAGAACGAGGTTCCCTACAGTTACATCATCAATGTGATCGACATGATCCGGGGCGGCGGCGCCGAGAAGATAGGCCTGATCACCGACGAAACCCTCACCGAGATGCCGCTGGGGGGTTGAGGCCCATCGCCACCATCCCGTGTCACCGAGCAGGCCGCCCATCGCGGCCGGGCGCGTTTTCGGGATGACCACTCCGGCCAGACCGGGGTCGATCCGGCGCATCCATCTGATCGGTATCTGTGGCACCGGCATGGGCTCGCTCGCCGGTCTGCTGTCCGAGGCCGGCTATGAGGTGCGCGGCTCGGACGCGGCCGTCTACCCTCCGATGAGCACGATGCTCCGCGAGAAAGGGATTTCGGTTCTGGACGGATTCCGTGCGGAGCACCTTGACGAGCGGCCCGACCTAGTCGTGGTCGGGAACATCGCGTCCCGCACCAATCCCGAGGCAGTGGCCGCTGCCGATCGGGGCATTCCCTATCTCAGCATGCCGCAGACGATCGGACGGCTCTTCCTGCAGAACCGCCACCCGATCGTCGTGGCCGGTACACACGGCAAGACCTCCACGGCGGCGTTGATCTCCTGGGTGCTCGCCTCGGCCGGCGGTGATCCCTCATTCCTCGTCGGCGGAATCCTCAGAAACTTCAACCGGTCCTACGGGCTCGGACAGGGCAGGGAGTTCGTCATCGAAGGGGATGAATATGAGACCGCGTTCTTCGACAAAGGTCCGAAGTTTCTGCACTATCTGCCACAAACCGCGATCCTCACCTCGATCGAGTTCGATCACGCTGAGATGTTCGCCGACCTGGAGGCGGTCCGGCGCGCCTTCCGATCGTTCGTCGATCTGATCCCGAATGACGGATTCCTGGCCTATTGTGCCGACGCCCCCAACGTGGCCGGCGTGGTCGAACAGGCGCGCTGCCGGCTGGCGCCCTACGGTCTGGGTGAGGGCGCGGTCTGGCGGGCGACCCTCCGGTCAACCGGCGCCCAGGGGATGGAATTCGAGGTCACCCGGGCCGGCCGTCCCTACGGCCTGTTTCGATCCCCCCTGACGGGGAATCAGAATCTCGCCAACGCGATGGGAGTCATCGCCGTGGCCGATTCTCGTGGGCTGTCACCTGCCGCGATTCGCGAGGCGTTCGTGACCTTCGAGGGAGTCAAGAGACGGCAGGAGATTCGCGGCGTGGCCGGCGGCGTGACGGTGATCGATGACTTCGCCCATCATCCCACCGCGGTCCGCCTGACGATCGAGGGGACCAAGGCCCATCACCCCGGCCGGCGGGTGATCGCGGTGTTCGAGCCGCGCACCAACACGACCCGCCGCAATATCTTCCAGGATGACTATGCGAATAGCTTCGATGCGGCCGATAAGGTGATCGTCGCCGCCGTCGATCACCCGGAGCGCGCGCCCGAGGGGCAGCGTCTCTCGGTCGAGCGGCTCGTTCAGGATCTGCAAAGCCGCGGCGTGGACGCGCTCCATATTCCGGACGTGCCCGGGATCGTCGCGCACCTGGTTCGATCGGTGCGTCCCGGCGACGCCGTTCTGATCATGTCGAACGGCGCCTTCGGCGGGATTCACGATCGCCTGCTGGAAGATCTGGCGGAGCAAACGTCCGCATCGACTGCGTGACGCGGACTAATTTCCGAGCAGCGTCAGGTTTCCCTGGGCGAGAACGCGCACCAGTTCCTCCTCGAAAAACTGGGTCGAACCGGAGCGGTTCCGTACCCTCGCCAGAAACGCCTGGCGGCTCCGATCGATTTCGACGCGGAGACGCGGGTAGATATCGCGGTTCTTGCGTCCCAGGACCACGGCCTCCTCGTTGTAGAGGAGCAGCTCGGAAATCAGGAGCTTCGCGAAGCGCCGGGCATCGGCCTGCATGCGGCGCCCCTCCTCGGACAGGCCATCGTCGGAGCCGGCGCGACGGGGTGCGGCCGTGATGTCCCCCAGCAGCGCATGGATCTCCGCCTCTTCGGGGGGAGTCGGCGTGCCGGGACGCGACACCGGGATCGCGCTGGCCGGAGAGAGGGACTGGTCAGGGCCACTCACCATCATCTCCGCGTGGCTCCCAACTTGGGCGGCGGCCGGGGCGATCCTCTCGAGGGCGAGAGCAGCGATGCGCGCAACGATCTCCAGTGCCGGCCCCTGCCGGGTTGGGTCACCGGCTCCGCTGTCTCCGTATACCACGGCGACCGGCCGCTCCCGGACGGTCAGCGTGACCGCGGCGGAGGAATTCGGGTGCACACTCCCGAGGGCGCCGATCGGCTCGGTTCCCGGCCCCTCGCTGCCGGCCTCCGCGAGACCCAGTGTCTTCAGGGCGC
>JAPUIN010000282.1 GCA_027297005.1 Acidobacteriota bacterium | reverse complement strand
CTGAAGACGAAGGCGAACCTCGAACAGGAGACCCGGCAGAAAGCCCGAGAGACTCAGAAGCTCCAGCGATCTCTGGAAGAGCGTGATGCGTCGCTGAGTGATCGCGATCGGCGTGTGCGCAGCCGCGAGCAGGACCTCGAGCAGCGCGAGGATGGACTCCAGAAGACGATCCAGGAATCGAACCGGCAGTCGGAGAAAATGCGGCGCCTCAGCGACGAGCTGAACGCACAGCTCAGTCGGATTGCCGGACTCACGCGCGAGGATGCGCGTCAGATGCTGATTGGAAACCTCAAGCAGGAAGTTCGTTTCTCCACCGCCAAGATGATTCGGGAGGCGCGTGAAGAGGCTCAGCGCCACGCGGAGGCGGAGGCGGGGAAGATCATCTCCCTCGCGATCGAGCGCACCGCATCCGACTGGAGCGCCCAACGGAGCGTCACCACCTTCCCGCTGGCCAACGATAAGCTGAAGGGCCGGATCATCGGCCACGAGGGGAAAAATATCCGGGCCTTCGAGAAAGCGACCGGTGTGCAGCTGCTCATGGACGAACAGCCCGGCGCCGTCGTCCTCTCGTGCTTCAACCCGATCAAGCGGGAGATCGCCCGACTGACGCTCGATCGTCTCCTCAAGGAAGGGAACATCCACCCCCGGCGCATCGACGAGCTGGTCGCCAAGTTTCAGCGCCGTGTCGAAGAGGAGATGCTGAAGGCCGGTCAGGAGGCTCTCAAGGAGCTCGAGATCAACGGGATGCCCCTGGGGCTCGTTCGCACGCTCGGCCGGTTGCGCTATCGCACGTCTTACGGCCAGAACGTGCTCTCCCACTCGATCGAGGTGGCGAAGCTGACTTCGATCATGGCTTCAGAGCTGGGCTTGGACGGCGCGCTGGCCAAGCGTGCCGGCCTGCTCCATGACATCGGCAAGGCGATCGATTTCGAACGGGAGGGGACTCATCCGGAGATCGGGGTCGAGGTCGCGACCCGTTTCAACGAGCATCCGATCGTGATCAACGCCATCGGCTCCCATCACGAGGATGTCGAGGTGATTCACCCGATCTCGGTCCTCGTTGCTGCGGCCGACGCGATTTCGGGGTCGCGCCCTGGCGCGCGGCGTAAGAGCGTGGTAGATTACGTGCGCCGAATTGAGCAACTGGAGGGCCTCGCCAACAGCATGGAGGGGGTCGAGAGTTCCTACGCCATCCAGGCCGGCCGGGAGATCCGCGTGATCGCGCGGCCGGAGCAGATCGACGACGAACGTCTGGCCCTGTTGGCCTCCGACTTGGCAAAGAAAATCGAATCTCAGATGGATTACCCGGGACGCATTAAAGTGACGGTGATCCGCGAGATGCGGGCGACCGAAACGGCGCACTGACGAGGTGATGCCATGACGCAGATGGAGAAGGCGAAGCGCGGAACCGTGACTCCCGAGATGCGGTATGTGGCCCGCGTGGAGGGGATCGAACCGGAGGAATTGCGTCGCCGCATCGCGGCGGGCGTGGCGATTATTCCGAAAAATACGCGCCACGATTTCAATCCGATCGGGGTCGGCCAGGGGCTGTCCACCAAGGTCAACGCCAATATCGGGACCTCGGGACACCATCAACAGCTCCACGAGGAGGTCGAGAAGCTGAGGATCGCCGTCCAGTGCGGCGCTGAAATGATGATGGATCTGTCCACTGGCGAGGAGATTGATGATGTAAGGCGGGAGCTCCGGCGGCGTTGTCCGGTCATCCTGGGGACGGTTCCGATCTATCAGGCGGTGGCCGACCTCGGGTCGGTCTATGAGTTGACCGCCGATCGCCTGTTTGAGGTGATTGAGAATCACGCGCGCGACGGTATCGATTTCGTCACGGTGCACTGCGGGGTAACCCGGGAGACGGTGCGGCGGCTGGACGAGGATGGCCGTATCGCCGGCATCGTATCGCGGGGCGGTTCAATGCTCGCCTCCTGGATGGCGCGCACCGGTGAGGAGAATCCGCTCCTCACCCAGTATGATCGTCTCCTCGACATCGCCTACGAATACGACATGACGCTCAGCCTGGGGGACGGGATTCGCCCGGGCGCCACGGGGGATGCCACCGATGCTGCCCAGGTGAGCGAGCTTCTGACTCTCGGCGAGCTGACCCGCCGTGCCCACAAACGCGCCGTTCAGGTGATGATCGAAGGGCCGGGCCATGTGCCGATCCAGCAGATTGAGGCCAACGTGCAGATCCAGAAACGAATCTGCCACGGCGCTCCCTTTTACGTGCTCGGGCCGCTGACCAGTGATATCGGTGCGGGTTACGACCACATCACAGGAGCCATTGGAGGCGCCCTGGCAGCCGCTGCCGGCGCGGATGTTCTCTGCTACCTGACGCCGGCCGAGCACCTGCGGCTTCCCACGATCGAGGATGTGCGCGACGGGGTGATCGCCACCAAGATCGCGGCCCACTCGGGCGACATGGCCAAGGGGGTGTTCGGAGCGCAGGCCAGGGACGATCAGATGTCGGTTTACCGCAAGCAGCTCGATTGGGAGGGACAGTACCGGCTGTCTCTCGACCCGGAGAAGGCGCGGGAGATCCGCCGTGCGAGCGAGGACTACGACAAGGCGATCTGCACAATGTGTGGAACCCTCTGCTCGATGGCTCTGGAGAACAAGCGCTACCAGATCGGCGAGCTGTTGTCGACGCCGGAGGATGAGGCGGTTCGCCGCCACGTCCGGGTCGGCTCGCCCGGCTATCGCAGCAGCGCCGCGGCCCGTCCCCCCGAGCAGGTCAGATGACGGGCTCGCGATGACCCCCTTCCAGAAGCGATATATCGAGAAGAGCGGACTCGGGTCGATCGCTGAGAAGATCCTGGCGGGAGAGCGTCTCAATCGGGACGAGGGGCTCGCTCTCTACCGGCATCCCGATCTGCTCGCCGTCGGTGCCCTCGCCAACCATGTGCGCGAGAGATGGCATGGCGACTCCGCCTACTACATCATCAATCAGCACATCAACCACACGAACATCTGCGTCGCCGGTTGCAAGTTCTGCGCGTTTTACCGCACCCGCAAGCAGCCTGATGCGTACGTGCTGTCGATGGAGGATGTGGAAAGCAGGATGATGCAGTACATCGATCAACCGATCCGCGAAATCCACATGGTGGGCGGCGTCAACCCAGAGCTCCCGTTCGACTACTACCTCGACGTCATCCGGACGATGAAGCGTGTCCGGCCGGAGGTGCACGTGAAGGCGTTCACCATGGTCGAGATCGCGGCCATGGCGGAGCAGTTCGACATGTCCTGGCACGACGTCCTGGTGCAATTGAAGGAGGCGGGGCTGGGCTCTCTCCCCGGCGGTGGCGCGGAGATTCTGACGGACCACGCCCACCAGATCCTCTTCAAGGGGAAGATCGATCATGCGGCGTGGATCGAGATCGCCAAGACCGCCCACCGTCTCGGGCTGAAGAGCAACGCCACCATGCTGTACGGGCACGTCGAGACGGTCGAGGAGCGCCTCGATCACATGGTGCTGCTGCGCGAGGTGCAGGACGAGACGGACGGCTTCATGGCGTTCATTCCTCTGGCGTTCCATCCCGAGAACACGCGACTGTCCCACATCCCGAAGCCATCTGCGACCGAGGATCTACGCCAGGTCGCAGTGGGGCGCCTGATGCTCGACAACTTCCCGCACGTGAAGGCGTACTGGATCATGTTGACGCCCCGCGTCGCCCAGGCGGCTCTGGACTTCGGCGCTGACGACATGGACGGAACGGTCCTCACCGAGGAGATCTTCCATCAGGCTGGCGCCAGTTCGCCTCAGGTCGTCACGCGGAACCGCCTGGTCGCTCTGATCGAAGAGGCGGGACGGGTGCCGGTGGAACGGGATACCCTCTACAATCCGATCATTCCCATGACACCGCCTGCTCGGGCTGGCCTCGAGCACTCCGCCCTGCCGATCGACTCCGGGGCTGAGGCGGCCGCGGACCGGATCTCCCACTAAGAGCCTGTCCGGGAATTGCGTGCGACCCGACTCAAGCTGCGGGCAGGCTCCTGGGAGCCGGGAGGGCGGCGTGTGGGTTCATCTCAACGGACGCCTCGTCGCGGAAGAGGAGGCCCGCATCTCGGTCTTTGACCGGGGGCTGCTGTTCGGCGACGGGATCTTCGAGACGATGCGGGCCGTCGCGGGGCGCGTGTTCCGCCTCGAGCGGCATGTGCGAAGACTCGAGCGCTCAGCTGGCTCGATCGGGCTTGACCTTCCCTGGAGATCCGACCGGATCGTCTCTCTCATCGATGCACTCCTGGAGTCGAACAAGTTGATTGAGGCGCGCATCCGGCTGACCGTCACGCGCGGCCGGGGGCGTCCAGGTGATTTCGTCGGGACCGATTCCCTGCCGACGGTGATCGTGACGGCCGCCCCATTTCAGCCCCTTCCCGCCCGGGATCACGCGGAGGGTGTGGCGGTCTCGATCGTGGGCCGATGCGCAATACCACACGCGTCGATCGACGCATCGATCAAATCGATCAGCCGTCTCGCCTCAGTTCTGGCGCGACGGGAGGCTCGTGGGAAGGGTGCCCACGAGGCGATCCTGCTCGACGGGGCGGGATGCGTCACGGAGGGGACGGCCAGCAATATTTTCCTTGTCGAGGGGGGAGCGCTGGTCACGCCGCCCGCTCCTGAGGGGAGTCTGCCCGGGATCACCCGGGAAGCGATCCTCGAACTGGCGCGGGAAAGCGGCCGCACGGCCCGCGAGGAGCCTGTCCCCTCCGAGCGTCTTCACGCCGCCGAAGAGATCTTTCTCACCAATACCTCGTGGGAGGTTCTGCCCGTCACGCGCATCGACGGCCGGGCCGTATCGGGAGGACGTCCCGGGCCGGCAACATCAGCGCTCCTCGATCTCTATCGATCGCTCTTGCGGAGGGAGTGTGGTGGCGGCTGAATCGATAGAACGCCCCGTGCCGCTACCAGCCCCCCGGGTGGAGGATTTCCGGGACTGGGTGGAGCCAACCCGGGTCCTCGGGGTGGTTCGCGCCCTGCGCCACCCGGCTCTCCTGCTGAGCGGGCTTCCGCGACACTCCGCCTCGCGCTTCTCGATCCTCGCCTGGGACCCCGTGAGAGTCGTCGTGTTCGCCGCGGGGAGGACCCGAGTCGACTGTTTTTCCGACACCGGAGGAATAACAGAGCTGGAACGGATCACAGATCCGTTCCGGCTGCTCAGGGCCATCATGTCGGGTGATCAGGTCAGGAGGCTGCCGGGCCTGCCATTCGCGGGCGGTGCCATTGGATACTTGGGGTACGGGATGCGCCGCTACGTCGAATCGCTGCCGACCGGCCCACCCGATCCCATCGGTGCGCCTGATCTCTGGTTCGGCATCTACGACGCGGCGATTGTGTTCGATCACGCCGAGCGTCGGATCGCGCTCGTCGCCGGAGGATCCGCTCCAGGCGTTTCCGGTCCGCGCTCTGCCCGGGCTCAGGACCGCCTCCACGATTTCCGGGCGCGCCTCGAACAGGCGCGTGACACCAGGGGTGGGCCTCCCGCCCGGTCCGCCGCGGGGAGCGCGGGGGAGGCGGTCGCGATCACGCCGCGAGCCGGGTATCGCCGAAGCATTGAGCGGGCGCTCGAATATATCGCTGCGGGGGACATCTATCAGGTCAACCTTTCGCACAGGATCCGATGCCCCTACGAAGGTGATCCAGTCGATCTCTTCCTCGAT
>JAPUIN010000281.1 GCA_027297005.1 Acidobacteriota bacterium | reverse complement strand
CCCCTCAACCCTTCAGACGAAGAGGGAACTGACCGACGAGTTCGTATGAATCCTCTTGATTGCCTCCGCCAGGAGACTCGCCACCGACAGGACCGTGATCCGGCCGGCCTTTTTTTTCTCCTCATGCAGCGGGATGGTATTGGTCACGACGGTCAACTCCATCTCGGAATTCCGGATCCGCTCGATCGCCGGCCCGGAGAGAACCCCGTGACTGAAGCACCCGTAAATGGATCGGGCCCCCTTTTCTGTGAGCGCGCGCACGGTCCCGGTCAGGGTGCCCGCCGTGTCGATGATGTCATCGACGATGAGGCAAGTCCTCCCCTTCACGTCGCCAATGACGTGCATCACTTCTGGCACGTTCTTCTCGCCCCGGCGCTTGTCGATGATCGCCAGGGCTCCGTTGAGGCGCTTCGCATAAGCACGCGCCCGCTCGACCCCTCCCGCATCGGGAGAGATGACGGTCAGATCCTCCAGGTTCAACTGCGCCATGTACTCGATGAACACCGGCGCGGCGAACAGGTGATCGACCGGAATGTTAAAAAATCCCTGAATCGCCGGTGCATGGAGATCCATGCACAACACCCGGTCGGCGCCAGCGACCGTCACCAGGTCCGCCACCAGCTTGGCCGATATCGGCACGCGCGGCTTATCCTTGCGATCCTGTCGCGCATAGCCGTAATACGGGAGCACCGGCGTGATCCGCGCCGCCGACGACCTCTTGAAGGCATCCATCATGAGCAGGAGCTCCATGAGGTTCGAGTCGACAGGAGGGGATGTCGGTTGAATGATGAAGACATCCGCCCCGCGGACATTATCAAGCACCTGGCAATAAGCCTCGCCATCGGCGAAGCGACGGAGCGCGACCGGGCCGAGCGGGATACCCAGGTGGCTACAGATCTCCTCGGCCAGGGACGGGTGCGCACTCCCGGAAAAAATCTTCAGCTCCCCGTCCACTCCCGCAGCGCTCATACCCTGTCGACCCGTGCTCCGTCCCGTCTGAATGGCTGGGGCGGGAGGATTCGAACCTCCGATGCTGGATCCAAAGTCCAGTGTCTTGCCACTAGACGACGCCCCATCAGCCCCGATTCCGGAAGCGTCGGCCCCCGCGACCCTCCGCCTGGGCCGACGTTTCGGTGGGCGGAGATCCTTCCTGCTACGCGCCCTGTGTCGATCCGCGCCCTGGGCCAGCCTCCCCGTCCGCGGCATCTGCGCTGCCTCGCTGTTCGACCGCTCCCCTGTCTGGATCGCGGGATACCAACTCGCGGTAGCGTGCCAGGACCTTGTTCTCGATCTTTCTGCGTGTCTCGTTGTTCAGCGGATGAGCGATATCCCGAAAGGTCCCGTTCTTCCTCTTCTTGCTCGGCATCGAGATGAACAGTCCGCTGGTGCCGCTGATGATCTTGATGTCGCTGATGACGAAACAATCATCGATAATGATCGAAACAAATGCTTTGAGTTTTTCTTCGTCCACGGGAAAGACCCGGACGTCCGTGATGTCCATGGCCAGCCCCCCCTTCGAAACCGAAGGGCATTCAGTGCAGGCCCAGAGCCTTCCGGCATTCCTGCCGGCTGAGCAGCGAGCACGCCATGGCCTGCCATCCGACGCGCTTCATCTCCGCGGCCGCCCGATCCCGGGTCCCGGTTTCCAGAAACACCCCGAAAACGGCCGAACCACTTCCCGTCATGGCAACAGTAGAAGCTCCCGCCGCCCTCAATCGTTCCTGAATCGTCCCGATGGCGGGACACTGCCGGCGGGCGATGGGCTCCAAGTCATTCCCCGCCCGCACCCACTCATCTAGCCCAGTAACAGGCGAAGAATAAAGGCGCGCCATGCTAGCGGTTTTGGCCGAAGGTGTCAACGGGACATTGACTTGCGCATAGATCGAGGCGGTCGAGATTGACTCGTCGGGGAGGACAATCAAGAGGTGTGAGGGGGGGAGATCGGGCAGCGCCCGCACCCTGTCACCCCGGCCGGTGACGAGAGCGGTCCCGCCGGTCAGGAAATATGGCACATCGGACCCGAGTCGCCCGGAGAGGTCGACGATCGCGGCGTTCGATAGCCTGAGGCCCCACAGACTGTTAAGCCCCACGAGGGCGGCAGCGGCGTCACTGCTCGCCCCACCGAGTCCCGATCCCGTCGGGATCCGCTTGATCAGCCGCGCCCGCACCCCCGGTCGACGCCGTCCCGAGCGCACTGCCAGGAGGTCAACCGCACGCCGGACAAGGTTTCGACCGTCTGCCGGTAGATCGGCCCCCTCTATGACGAGATCGAGACCGGAGGTGGCGTGGTCGAGGATCAGCGTATCGTGGAGGGTGATCGACTGGAAGACGGATTCCAGATCGTGAAACCCATCCGGGCGACGCCCGACGATTTTGAGGAACAGGTTGATCTTGGCGTAGGCTTTGAGTTTCAGTCCGTTCATCACTCCCCGTCCGCCGTCGAGCCGAGGAGGCCCGGGGCGGTCAGGGAGGCGATGAGCGGCCGCCTCTCGAACTGTTCAGGGACTGATGGAGCGAAGAGGGAGTCCTGGATTGGGCCCTCCCAGGGGCCATCTACCGCGCGCAGCGAAATAGTCATGCCCCGCTTCGCGATGTGGATCTCAATCTCCCTCGGCCATCGATGTCCCGATCCCTCGATGTGCTCCCCATACTCGATTTCGAGGATCATAGCACCGCTGATCCCCTCCCGGACGGTTGCGGTCTCGAGCAGTCCACCCCTCTCGCGGCAACGCGCGAGGTAGCGGATATTCCCCGGGGGACATGAAACATCATACCAGGTGTGGACGCGCCCGAAGGTCGCCGCCGGCCGGGTACGGACCGTCTGGCTCGTCTCCGTCTCGCTGCACATCGGGCGGCCCGTGAGCAGTGCGACGAGGTCGAAAGGCTCCAGGGGGACGCCGATCAGGCGCTCCATGCCAACCGCGGTGGCCGGGCCACGATCCCACGCCCGCTCGTGCGGAGAGAGGACAACCGCCTGGCCGCCGCTCGCTGCGACCACGAGACGTGCCCCGCCCACAGGGCCGAAGAACTCGAGTCGGAGCCGGTCGGGTGGAGAGAGAACCGCGGCCATCCGGAAGCGCTGCTTGCCATCGGGGCCGACAGACTCCCCCTTGAACAACGCCCGGTACCCATGCGCCGTGGCTGAGAGGTCGGCCGGGGCAGTCTTTGGCGGAGACTGGCCGCAGGACAGGATGAGGGGCATGACGATCAACAAGGACAGTTGCCGGAGTGCGGTGGAGCCCCTACCCGATCGGGCGGGATGTCTCATCGTCGGGCGGCGTCCAGGGTGGAAAGTGCTTCGCGAATCTTGATGCGCAGCCGTTTCGGGTTCTCCGGTAATCGGGACAGGGCGTGGTTCCATTCGCGAATCGCCTGCTCCTCACGGCCGGTAGCGGCATAGAGATCCCCGAGATGCTCGCGGATGGTGGGATCCCCGCGAGCGTGGCGGGCCGCGGCACGCAGATTCTTCTCCGACGGCTCGTACATGGCGAGCTTATACTGAGCCCACCCGAGGCTATCGAGATAGGCCGGATTCCCGGGGTCGA
>JAPUIN010000280.1 GCA_027297005.1 Acidobacteriota bacterium | reverse complement strand
CGACGAACGACCAGCGGCGGCCGATACGGTAATCGAAACGGTAGATCTGGGCCTGGCTGTCACCGAGATCATTCGAGAATGTGAGATTGAGATCGGGGGAGATGCGTTTGGTCACGGTCAGCCTTGCCGTCGGATCGGCGGTGCTGTTGAGAAACTGCGGCTCGATCTGAACCGTGGTCAAGCCGAGGGGCTCGGCGATCGTCTTCCCCAGCACCCGGGAGACCGGCACGATCAGGTACTGTCCAACCTGCTCCTCCGCGAGGAACGCGGTGCCCGTTCCCCGAGTGAAACTGTCCTCGTAAGTCTCCCCCGTGAGAAGGAGGAAAACGATATCGCGGGACGCGAGAGTCGGGTCGGACGTCAGCTCCACTCTCGGGTCGGACGCGCGTTCGAGCACGCGCAGTCTGATCTCGTAATCCCCGACGCGTGTGACCGCCGACATGTTCAACGAAGGGTTGATTCCGTCCGGTGAGTCGAAATCGATCGTCCCCTCCTCGCTCGTATAGGGGACGTCACGGAACACGATCCTTCCTCCCTCGAAGACCGAGATCCTCCCCGCGACTTCCGGGGCCGCAGAGGTTCCCGCAATCGTCATACGGGCCGCACCCTCCAGCATGACGTTCTCCCCCCGCACCCAGATCTCGCCGGGCGCATTGACCCGGAGGTCCAGCGCCAGCAGAAACGGCGCTTCACCGCCGACGAGCGATCCCGCGGACGGACCGTTACCGAGTAGCGCCTTGAAGGACACATCGGGCCGCACCGTGTAGAGGGCTCTGAGAACGTCGATCTGACCGGCGAGGGAGGCCCCCTTCGAGTCGACGTCCAGCGTCGCGCGGCCGTCGAAGAAGACGACCAGTTCGGGCGCCGGCTCCGTCTGCATGTCCTTGCCCGACAGTTCGAGGGAGCACGATCGGATCGCCAGCCCGTCCAGTTCGCAGCGACCGCTGCCGGTCACCGATCCCCCCCCGAGAATCCCTTCCAGCCTGTCAATGAGGATCGCTCCGTCCGGCGCGACGGTGGCCGACAACGCAAGCCGGTCCAGGGAGAGGGGGATCCCCGCATGGCCGAAGGCGGCGTCACGCACCTCGAGGCGGCCGCTGTATTCGAGGCCGCTGTCGAGCGCGCGCATGGCGATCTCGATGTCGACGACTCCCCGCGCGACGAGATCCGGGACGAGGAGTGTCAGCAATGAGGCATCGAGGCGTCCGGCGACCGAGCCGGTGGCGGGAGCGCCGGACCGCGTGTCCCAGATTCCCGACAGATCGAGGTCGGTGCCATCCCCTTCAACATGAATGCGATCGAGATGCCAGCGCCGATCCCTGTAGACCAGGCGGGACGGGCTCGAGGACACGACCCGGATCGCACCGTAGGTGAGCTCCGCCTTTTCGATCCCGAGCTCCAGACGACCGGACGAGAAATCATCCAGCGGCATCGCCGCGTGAAGCGTTCCGGACAGGAACCCTGAGACATCCCCCCCGACCGTTCCCGCGAGGAGCGCGCGGAGCGGATCGAGCGGCGTCTCCTCGAACGTCAGATCCGTCCCGATGCCGGTCGCCGCGCTCCATGTCACGCCGCCCGTGATCGCGAGGGCGTCCGCCGTGAACGTCATCACGAGCACGGGATCGGCAGCCGTGTCGTACGCGATCGACGATATGTTCAGATCGCCGATCGGGAGATCCGCCAGGCGGAGAGCCTCGCCACGCGCGGCCCCGCGGAATGTCACCCTCTGCGGATCGATCGCCAGGCTCCCCGTCGGGGAGATCCGGCCGCTGGTCACTCCGGGAATATGGCCAAGCAGGCCGTCGAGGGGGGCGAGGTCGATGTCGGTCTCGATCAGATCGAGTCGCAACCGCGCACGGTCCATGTCATAGTCGCCGCGCGCCTCAATCCGCGCGTCCCCCACCTCCAGCAGAAGGGAGTCGATCCGAAGCGTCTCCCCGGATCCGCTGCCGCGGACCACCACGCGATCGAGTTCCACCCCCGACATTCTCGGGCGCTGAAAAACGAGATCGACGGCGCTCCCGGCATGCCCATCCGACGTCGGGTCGGGATCGAGGACCAGCCGCCCCGAGACGACACCGCCGGCGACCAGATCCGTCCCGGCGAGAGACCAGATCGGCGAGGCGGGCATCCTGTCCAGCGAAAGACGCGCAGCGTGCAGCTTCAGTCCATCGCGAATATCGATCTCGATCAACCCTTCCGTCGACCATCCCGGTCCGCTCAGATCAATCCTGCTCAGGATGAGACGGGCCGGATCGAGCGACCAGTCGAGTGAGGCGTCGAACGGATCAAGCGGATCGATCCCTGCCGAGAGGATCAGACCCTCCCCCTTCCATCGTCCGGTGGCCCTCAGGGATCCGTCCCGGATCGACATGTGCATGGTGCCTGAGGCGCTGCCGCCCCCGAACGTCCTCGCCACAGCGTCCGCTGTGGGATGTCGCGGCATCATTCCCAGGACGCGGGAGAGGTCGGCTCTCTCGAACGCCAGATCGAGATCCGCGCTGGATGCGTCACGAGTGATCCGGCCCTGTGCGCTGGCGCGAATTCCATCCAGGATGAACTCCGCATCCCGGATGTCGAACGCGTCCGGGGTGATCTCCAGGCGGGCGCGCCCGGACATATCGACGCGTTCCCGGTGAGGCGCAATCCGGAGCGATGCGGGGCCACCCGCCACGCCGGCAAGCGGCGCGACGCCGCGCAACCCGACCGGCCGGACCTCGAGATTGAAGAATCCCCCCGTGACTCGCGCGGCCGTTCGATCGAGTCGAATCTCTCCCTCTCCCTGGACGGCGATGTCGGCGAGCGGCATCTCCGGATGCAGAACACCCAGCAGGTTCCCATAGCGGATCGAATCGATCGAGAGGGTTGCTCGCACTTTCCCGTCCGATGCCACGGACACCCGCGCCGTCCCGCTGCCGGTCCCGATCGGCGTCAGCCGCCCTAAGGGAAGCAGCAGCCCGGTCGCTTCGAGATCGATCGTGGTCCCTCCCTTCCGCACGGAAAATTGCGCATCGACGCGCGCGGCCTCGGCCAGCTCTCCGTAGCGGAGCCCGACCAGGCTGGACGTGCCGGCGACCGTGAGGGCTCCTTCCTCCATCCGGATCTCCACCCTGGCGTCCAGACGCTCCGCCCTCAGTGGCAGATCGCCGATCAAATCGGACAACGATTGTCCCTGCGCCGACAGCCGTGCACTCGCCGAGACGTCCGGATCCTCCCCGAACGCCAGGATCCCCTCACCCCCGATCGTCAGATCGGGCCCCTCGACCTTCACCCGGCGGATCGTGAGCACGTCATCGCGGGCCTCCAGATCGATTCCCAGCGCCGACCCCGTGAGGCGGTGCGACCCGACCGTGACCGCGAACTGTTTTCCCGACAGCTCCCCCTCGACACATCCGCCCCCGTGGCAGGTGACAGGGCGCATCGTTAGATTGAGATCATCCGCCTCAAAGTGGATCTGCGAAGCGGGCGCCCCGTAAGTGACATGGCCATCGCGCACCGACAGGCGGGGGATTGCGATTCGCCCCGCCGCTCCGATCCCTTCTCCCTCCCCCCGGTCAGGGGGCCCATTCCCGCTCAGGTGAATGTCCAGGCCATCGAGCTCCACCGCATCGGGAATCCATGCCCCCGCGAAGAGAGGAAGCACCTTCAGGCGCACTCCCCCACGGCGGAGACTGAGCAGGGGCGGAGCATCAGCGCGCGGGCTCCCGGCGGCCGGAGGCGATCCCTTGATGTGCAGCCCGCGGAGATCGATTCCCGGGGGAAGGAAACGCAGCGTCACCCCGTCGAGATCGACTTCGCGACCGGAGATCTCCTCGATCTCGTGGATGAGGCGGGCCGCGACGCGTCCAGCCATCCAATCGCTTTTCAGAATGATTGAGACAGCGATCGGCACCGAGACGGCTGCGGCCACCAGGAGGATCCGTTTGACGCGCGCGCTGCGCCGGGGTTGTGGAGTCATCGCTCGGGTTGTCGACCGGTACGCATCCTACGGTCGCTCGAAAGTTAGCACGGGGTGACCCGTCGAACAAAACGCGCCCTCTCAGGCAGTCCGACCCGCCGGCCGGTCGGGCGACCCCGGCACGACCATGCCAGGTTGGCCAGGTGGGATCGCGATCTGCACCGGGCCGTTTCTGGTCTGCTGGATTGGTGTGTCGATCGGCGCGTGGCAGTTCTTGTGGCTGGGTCCGCTGCCCCTTCTGAGCGGGCCGATCACCTGGGTGACGATCACGCGTCGGCGCCGGGGCGCCTCCGGGCCACATTGGGCGTCATGGGGCGCTCGATGTTTCCCCACCTGACCGGACAGGCCCCTAGAACTTGTACCCTGCGACCTCGAAGGGGTTGGGTCGAAAGTAGATCTGATCCCAGATGGTGTCGACGCCGTAGATTGGGCGCTTCGTTCTGCCCATGCATATCATCCGCACGGCTCGCCCGTTTCTCCTGCTGATCTTGACCAGGCCGTAACTCTCCTCGTCGAGCTGCACGAGCATGTAAACATGCTCCCGCGCGCCGGCCGACGCCTTGAGCCGCGCGCCGGCAACACGAGCGTGGAGAGCGGTCGAGGCGGCGCCGGCCGACGCCGTCCGGCCGTACCCCCGCCTGAGGGAGACGGCGACTTCCGTGCTCATCCTTCCGCCGCGATGATTCGAGATCACAAGAGCCTGCCCGTCCTCCGCCCGATCCCGGGCGACCGACGC
>JAPUIN010000028.1 GCA_027297005.1 Acidobacteriota bacterium | reverse complement strand
GCCGACACGCACACGATGGATCAACTCCCCACCGACATGCCCCTGCGTGACGATCGCCCGGAGCCCCGCCGCCTCGAGGCGATCGCGCAGCTTGTGTGCACGATCCCTGCTGCGGGTCACGAGGGCCTGGATCACGTAGGCGCCCGCCTCACCGGCCTCCCCGGAGGGGATCGCCTTCAGATCCTCACCTCGATCCGGGGAACGAGACCCGGAAATCCCCAGCATCTTCCAGAAGGTGAGATCCATGCCTTTCGACTCCGAGGAGTTCCCCGGCACGGCCGGCTGCCCTTCCGCCCCGGCTGGCCGATCCCGCCAGGCGATCGCGCCGCTGCCGACATATCGTGCCAGTCCGAGCATCACCCCCGACAGACCGAGAACACCAAGAACGAGAAGACGCAACCTCCCCGGCGCCCTCAATGTCCCCCCCCGACCGCCTGCTGCACATCCTCCTCCTCGGGACTCGAGACCCCGACTGAGTTTTTGCCCGATTTCTTGATCTTCTGCATGGCGCGATCGGCGCAGCGCACCAGGGCGAGGCTCGTGCGGGCGTGCTCAGGATAGGAGGCGATCCCGAAGGAGGCCGTGAGGGCCATCCCCGGTGTGTCATCGACGAGGAAGGATCGGGTCCCGAGGGCCTCACGCAGGCGCTCGGCCAGGTCGCGGGCGCCTGCGGGATCGGTCTCCGGCAGCACGACACAGAACTCGTCCCCTCCGTAACGGAACAATTTGTCGCTCCCACGGATCGTACTGAGCAGGCGGCGCGCCACTTCCCGCAACGCCTTGCTGCCAATGGCGTGACCGTAGCGGTTGTTGACTTCCTTCAGGTTATCCATGTCGAGGAAGATCAGCGAGAGGGCTGTCTTATACCGGTGTGAGCGGTATACCTCTTCGCTGAGGAACCGATCGAAGTAGCGCCGGTTGTACGATTCCGTCTGATCGTCCTTGATGACCAGGTCACGGTACCGTTCCACGACCATGGCGTTGACCAGCGCCGGCAGTAATTCCGGAACCAGACGGCCGACTCGATCCATCTCGTCGGCCGGCAGCGCCTGCCGATCCTTCGCCAGCAGGAACATGCCAATCAGCGCCCCGGTACCGGGGAGCGGGATCGTCAACACCTCCTCGATCGAGAGGTTGCGCAGCGCGGCCGGGGCGCGCCTGACGGCCGGGCTCCAGGACGAGGGTGGTCCGTGACCGCGAATCTCGGCGAGATCGAGGGTCAGGAGCCCCCGGCGCAGCGGATCATCGGGAGGAATGTGGCAGGACTTGAGGTGGAAGGTGTCGTTCTCGTCGTCGTAGAGATAGAGGAGAGCGACCGAGGCCCGGCCGTAGTCCATGACGGCACGCACCATGCCGTCCGCCACCGCCTGAAGATCGATCTGCCTCGCCACCGCCAGTGCCGCGCGGCACCTTTGGAGATCATCGATCAGGCGATCGGAATCGTTCATTCGACTCCTCCGGGGCCGGCCATCCGCCCTCGCGGTGCCCCCCCGGCGCGATACTGGGTTATTCTCCGTCCCCCTGGCCGAACGCCTTGAGGAGGTTCACGGGCATCGGGAACAGGATGGTGGAGTTCTTCTCCGTCGCGATCTCCGTCAGTGTCTGCAGATAACGGAGCTGGAGCGTCACCGGATTCTGCGAGATCCGATCGGCCGCCTGGGCGAGCTGCTCGGACGCCTGCAGCTCCCCCTGCGCATGGATAATCTTCGCACGTTTCTCGCGCTCCGCCTCCGCCTGTTTGGCCATGGAGCGCTGCATTTCGGGCGGCAGGTCGACATGCTTGACCTCGACGGCCGAGACCTTCACGCCCCAGGGATCGGTGTGCTTATCGAGAATCTGCTGCAGATCGGCGTTCAGCTTTTCCCGCTCACTGAGCAGAACGTCGAGCTCGACCTGGCCGAGCACCGATCGCAGTGTCGTCTGGGCGAGTTGGGACGTTGCATAGTGGTACTGCTCCACCTCGACCACCGCCTTGCGCGGATCGAGGACCCGATAGTAGATGACGGCGTTGACCTTGACCGACACGTTGTCGCGCGTAATCACGTCCTGCGGCGGCACGTCGTGTACGACGGTCCGCAGCGAGATACGCACCATCCGATCGATCGGGAACCAGACGAACACGAGGCCCGGCCCCTTGGCCGAGGAGAGCAGGCGCCCGAGGCGGAAAATGACGCCCCGCTCGTACTCGTTGAGGATCTTGATGCACGCGAACAGCCAGAGTACGAAGAACAGGAAGACCGTTAGCAGTGGAGCAGTGATGAATCCGGTCACGACACCTCCTTCGCGCCCCGGGGGCGCGTCACGACATCTCCTCCACGTCCAGGCGCAAGGCGACGACTCCTGTGACCCGTACCCTCGCCCCCTTGCGCACCGGGCGTTCGGACCGGGCATTCCAATACTCCCCATGCACGAAGATCCGCCCCTCGGGTTCGAGATCGGTCAGGGCCGTGCCGACCTCGTTGACCAACCCTGAGGCGCCGCTCACCGACCGGGTGCGGAAGGCGCGGACGACGAGGCTGGTCAGAATTGCCATCAGAATCGCGGCCGTGATCGCGACACCCAGGATCACGCCGCGGGCCGCGCCCAGACCGGGGATTCCTTCCGCATCACGGAACAGGAGAACGGACCCGAGCACGAGGCTCCCGATGCCTCCGAGCGACAGCAATCCGTAACTCGCCACCTTGATCTCGAGGATGAAGAGGATGAGGCCAAGGATGATCAGCGCGACGCCGATCCAGTTGACCGGGAGAGCCTCCGTCGACAGGACGAAGAGAATAATGAAGATCCCCCCCACCACTCCGGGAGCAATGAGGCCCGGATGGGTGAACTCGATGTACAGGCCGAGCAGACCGAGCAGCAGCAGCGAAGCCGCCAGGGCGGGGTTGGCGAGGACGGTCAGGAACCGTTCGCGCCCGGTCATGTCCAGTGATTCAATGCGGACGCGCGCAAGATCCAGGGTTTCGGTCTCCCCGTTAAAGCGCTGGATTTCCTTCCCGTCGAGCACCTCCAGGATCTCCCCCTCCGAGTTGCAGATGTAGTCGATGAGACCGAGCGAGAGGGCTTCACGCTCGGTGAACGAACGGCTCTCGCGCACCGCCTCCTCAGCGGCCTCCGCATCGCGACCCCGATTCGTGGCCAGCGATCGGACGTACGCGGCGGCATCGTTCTCGATCTTGTGGTCCATCGGAGAGTCCTCCTCCTGGACCTTCGGCAGCATGACCGGGTGGGCCGCCCCGATGCGGGTGCCCGGTGCCATCACGGCCACGTCGGCCGCGATGGTCAGAAAGAAGCCGGCCGATGCCGCCTTGCTGCCGTTGACGAAGACGACGACGGGGGCCTTCGAGGATGTGATGGCGTGAATCATGTCCTCCATCGCCTCCATGCTGCCCCCCGGGGTGTTGAGCTTCAGGATGAAGAGCGCGGCGTCCGCCTCATTCGCCTTGTCGAGGGCGTTGATCACGTAACGCGCGGTCACGCCATGCACGACATCGTCGAGGGTGACCGTATAGACGAGCGATTCACCGTCAGCCGCCGCGGGACCGGCCAGCGTGAGGCCCAGGACGCAGGCCATGAGCGATGAGGCGATCCGATGTTCCCGGCTCATCCTTCCTCCCCGCCGAGCAGTTCACGCATCCGTTCGAGCCCCTGTCGGATTCGCTCGATCGACAGCGCGTACGACAGACGCACGTGGCCCGGCATACCGAACGCCTCACCCGGAACGCAGGCGACGGCGCTCTCCTTCATCAGCCTGCCGGCGAAGTCTATCGAAGTTTCGCACTTCAGCGTGCGCATCCCGCCTTCCACGTTCGGAAAGGCGTAAAACGCCCCGCCGGGCATCGTGCAGCGGATGCCCCGGATTCGGTTCAGGGCCGGGATCAGCTCGTCTCGGCGACGTCGGTATTCCTCGCGCATCACCCCCACCGACTCCTGAGGTCCGCGGATCGCCTCGAGCGCCGCCGCCTGAGCGATGGAACAGGTATGAGTGGCATCGTGCGACTGGATCTTCCTGATCGCCTGGATGATCGGCTTCGGTCCCAGCGCGTAGCCGACCCGCCATCCGGTCATGGCGTACGTCTTCGAGAACGAGTTGACGAGCACCAGTCGATCGGCCAGGCGTCCGGCATGCGGCGCGAACGAGGCGTATTTCCCCGGACCGTAGTGAAACGAGTCGTAGGTCTCGTCCGACACAATCAGCGCGCCGGTCTTCTCCGAAAAGCTGGCGAACCGCTCGACTTCCTCGGGTGGAATGACGGCGCCGCTCGGGTTGCCCGGCGAGTTCAGGATCACAGCCTTGAGGTCCCCGGCGTGCGCCTCGAGGTCGGCGGCGCGGGGGACGAGCCCGTCCGCTCCATCCGTGGGAATGAAAACCGGCTCCGCTCCGCACAATCGAATCTGCTCGGGAAAGGAGACCCAGTAAGGGGCGTAGATGGCGACCCGATCGCCCGGCTCGAACAGCGCCATGGAGAGCAGGAAAAGGACGTTCTTCCCCCCGACTCCTGTGATGACCTCGGTCTCGGTCCACGGCGCCCCGTGCCGATCGCGATAGCGTGTGGCGAGGGCCTGTCGAAGCTCGAGGATCCCCGAGGCATCCGTGTAGTGCGTGAGATTGGCGGCGATCGCTTCGGCACCGGCCCGTTTGATGTTCTCGGGCGTATTGAAGTCGGGTTCGCCGGGACCGAAATCGATGACATCCACTCCGCGGGCGCGGAGCGCCTTGGCCTCCGCCATGACCGCCATCGTCGGCGAAACGCTCACCGCATCCAGGCGCCCTGCAAGGTTCGATCGCGGCCTGCTCATGATCCGATCCCCGACGGCGCGTAGCGCCCCTTGAGTCGCTTGATGACCTCCTCGGGGACCAGCCCGTTCACGTCACCACCCAGCTGCACGACCTGCTTGACCAGACGGCTGCTGACGTACGAATAGGCCTCGCTCGGCATCATGAACACCGTTTCGATATCCGGCCCCAGCCTGCGGTTCATCAGTGCCATCTGAAACTCGTACTCGAAGTCCGAAAGCGCGCGCAGTCCCCTCACGATCGCCCGCGCGCCGCGCGAGCGCACGTAGTCGACCAGTAGCCCGTCGAACGACTCGACCGTGACGTTCGGCATCCGGCCGACGACGATATCGAGAATCTCCAGCCGTTCCGCGACCGAGAACAACGGCTCCTTGTCGGCATTGCCGAGCACGGCCACGATGATCTCGTCGAACAGACGGTGACCGCGCGTGATGATATCCAGGTGTCCGTTGGTGATCGGATCGAAGGTTCCCGGATAGACGGCGATGACCTTCATGACGACCTCGCCTCCGCGCGCCCCATCATCGGAGATCCGTCCGCTGCAGCAACTCCTCGGCATGACGCAAAGCCGTGCTCGTCACGCGCTCGCCCGCCAGCATGCGAGCCAGCTCCCTCACCCGGCCGGCCTCATCGAGCGTTTCGACGGCGACCTCGGTGCGGCCGCGGGAGGCGCGTTTCGTGACCGCGACATGATGCTCCGCCTGCGACGCAATCTGCGGAAGATGGGTCACGCAAAGGACCTGGTGCGTGCGCGCGAGCCGGCGGAGCTGACGACCGACCGCCTCCGCCACGGCGCCGCCGATCCCGGCATCCACCTCGTCGAACACCAGGGTTCTCTTCCCCCCCTGCCGCTTC
>JAPUIN010000279.1 GCA_027297005.1 Acidobacteriota bacterium | reverse complement strand
CGCAAGGTCATCGTTGGACAGAAGGGCCTCCTCGATCGGCTCCTGATCGGCCTGCTCGGCAATGGTCACCTGCTTCTCGAGGGGGTCCCGGGACTCGCCAAGACACTGTCCATCAAGACTCTGGCGGACGTCATCGACGCCCGGTTCCAGCGTATTCAGTTCACGCCCGATCTCCTGCCGGCCGATCTGATCGGCACGATGATTTACAACCAGAAGGATGGACAGTTCGTCGCCCGGAAGGGCCCCGTCTTCGCCAACATCATTCTGGCGGACGAGATCAATCGGGCCCCGGCCAAGGTGCAATCGGCCCTGCTCGAGGCGATGCAGGAGACCCAGGTCACCATCGGCGACGCCACCTATCCGCTCGAGCCACCATTCCTCGTCCTCGCGACGCAGAACCCGATCGAACAGGAAGGGACCTACCCTCTGCCCGAGGCACAGGTCGACCGCTTCATGCTCAAGATCAAGGTCGACTATCCCAGCAAGAGCGAGGAGCGTGAGATCCTGGAACGGACGACGGGATCGAACCATTACGAGGTCCGCCGCCTGATCAGCCTGGCCGACATCATGAGCGCCCGCGGGGTGGTGAGACAGGTCTATGTCGACACTCGCATCAAGGACTACGTCATCGACCTTGTCTTCGCGACCCGTAGGCCGGAGGATTACAAGATCGATATCAAGGGCCTGGTGCAGTTCGGGGGATCCCCTCGCGCGACCATCTTCCTGACCCTCGCCGCGAAGGCTCACGCGTTCATCCGCGGCCGAGGATATGTCACACCAGAGGACATCAAGTCGGTGGCGTTCGACGTGCTTCGCCACCGGATTATTCTGACCTACGAGGCCGAGGCCGAGGACGTGACGACGGAGGAGATCATTCAGCGCGTCCTCGACACGGTCGAAGTACCCTGAAGGCATCGCCGCCCCCCCCGGAGCCCTGATTGACGATGCTGCCCTCCGAGATCCTAAGAAAAGTCAGGCGTATCGAAATCCGCAGTAACCGCCTGGTGAACGAGTCGCTGGCTGGCGAGTACCACTCCGTTTTTAAAGGTCGCGGGATGGAGTTCTCGGAGGTCCGCGAGTATCAGTTTGGCGACGACGTCCGGACCATCGACTGGAACGTGACCTCGAGGATGGGGCATCCCTACGTGAAACGGTATGTCGAGGAGCGCGAGCTGACGGTCATCCTCCTCGTTGACTTCTCCGCTTCGGGTGAGTTCGGCTCCCACCGTCAGTTCAAGCGGGAGATTGCGGCCGAAATCTGCGCCCTCCTCGCCTTCTCCGCCATCAAGAACAACGATCGGGTCGGTCTGATCGCGTTTACCGATCGGATCGAGACCTTTCTGCGCCCCCGCAAAGGAAATAACCACGTGCTCCGGGTCATCCGCGATGTGCTCTACTTCAGTCCTGTAGGGCGGAGAACCGATATCGGCATGGCGCTCCGGAACCTCAGCCGGACGATCACGAAGCGAAGCGTTGTGTTTCTGGTGTCCGACTTTCTGGGGGAGGGGTACGAACAGCCCCTGCGGATCGCGGCGCGCAAACACGACCTGATTGCGATCACCATGACGGATCCGCGCGAGGAGGATCTGCCGCCTCTCGGTCTGATCGATCTGGAGGACGCCGAAACGGGGGAGCGTATCGTTGTCGACACGTCGGACCGCAGGACGAGGCGATTCCTGAAGGACTGGGCCCGGGCGAGGCGCGCGAAACGCGAGTCGCTGTTTCGCTCGATCGGTGTCGACGCCCTGGAGCTGTTCACCGACCGTCCGTACGACGTTCCGCTCGTGCGCTTCTTCCACCGCCGGGCGAGAAGGATCAATCGATGATCCGGATTCCGGGGACGGGCGTGACGGCGATAGCGCTCCTGCTCGTGGCGAATGCCTGCGGGTCGGGGCGGGCCGCCGAACGCGAGGTGACGGAGAGCGGGGTGCCGGCCGGGGTCGTCCTCACATTCGAGGCCGATCGGACCGCGATCACCATCGGGGATCCGGTCGTTCTCACCGCGCGGTTGGTGTATCCGGAGGGAACACGCATCATTGCGTTCGATCCGGAGTCGCTTCTCGAAGCGGTCGATCTGCTGGATGCGGAGCGCATCCCGGACGCGCGGCTCGAGGACGGGCGTGTCGAAGAGGTACGGATCTATCGCGTCACGGTGTTCGAAACGGGGGCGCGAGAGATCCCGGCTCTCGCAATAACCTATATCGGTCCCGATGGGGTGGAGCACACGATCTCGGCCGACCCGATCCGCCTGGAGATCGCCTCGGTCCTGGCCGGCGAGGATACCGAGCCGGCCGACATCAAACCGCCGGCCGAGATGCCGGTCACGCCGCTGTGGCCCTGGCTGCTGGCGGCGGCCACCCTCCTGGCGGCGGGATTCTGGGTGTGGCGCCGCCGCCGGCGACGGCTCGAGAATTCTGGTGGGGCCGGAGCGCCGGCGGAGCCGGCACGACCGGCGCACGAAGTGGCGTATGCGGAGCTCGAGCGTCTCCTCTCCAGCAGCCTCCTCAACGAAGGGATGGTGAAGGCGTTCTACATCGAGCTGGCGGAGATCATCCGGCGGTACGTGGCCGCGCGATTCAGAATCGACACGAACGAACGGACGACCGGAGAGATTCTCGAGCAATTACGGCAGGCGCGCGCCGGGACGAAAGTGATCGTGGCGACTGGCGATTTCTTCCTGGCGTGCGATCTGGTGAAATTCGCCAGGCACACTCCTGCGGCCGAGGAGACCCAGGGATCGGTCGAGAGCGCTTATCGTCTCATCGATGAGACGCGGCTGAGCGAGCCGGCCTCGGCCGTGGAGACCGCCGCATGACCAGCTTCCGATTTGAGAGCCCCTGGGCAGGTTTGGCGGGGGCGTTGATGATTATCGTGCTCACCTGGCTGCTGTACCGGCTCCGGGCGCGGCGGGCGAGTCTGATCTATTCGGGGACCGCTCCGTTCACCCGAATTCCGCCGCGACTGTCGGTACGCCTCAGAAACCTGCCGGTGGTGCTACGGGTGGTCGGATTGGCCCTCCTGGTCGTCGCATTTGCCCGGCCCCAGACGGGACATCACGAGGAGGAAGTGCTGACCGAGGGGATCGGAATCATGCTGACCGTCGATATATCGGGGAGTATGCGCACCGAAGATTTCCGGCCGAAAAATCGATTGGAGGTCGCCAAGGACGTCGTGGCGGAGTTCGTGCGCGGTCGCCGGCACGATCTGATCGGCCTCGTCGTCTTCGCCGCCAACGCGTATACGCGCTGTCCGCTTACGCTCGATTACGACGTCCTGCAGGATCTGCTCGGCGGGATCGAGATCGCATCCTCCGAAGAGGACGGCACCGCGATCGGCATGGGTCTCGCCACGGCGGTCTCCCGGTTGAAAGACACGCGGGCCAAAAGCCGCGTGATCGTCCTCCTGACGGACGGTCGCAACAACAAGGGACAGATCGATCCGGTGACCGGTGCCGGTCTGGCGCAGGCCCTCGGTGTGAAGGTCTACACCATTGGCGTCGGGACGGAGGGGTTGGCGCCTTACCCTATCGACGATCCGATCATGGGCCGGCGCTACATCAATGTATCCGCCGACATCGACGAGGAGGCACTGCAGGAGATCGCCAGGGCCACGGGAGGCCAGTACTTCCGGGCGACCGACTCTCGATCGCTCAAGGCGATCTTCAACCGCATCGACGCGATGGAACGTACCGAGATCCGGGTGCGCGGATACACGCGCCACACCGAGCAGTTTCCCTACTTTCTCTACCCGGGGGCGCTGCTGCTGGCGGTGGAGTTCTTCCTGGCCGGTACGCTGTTGAGGAGGATCCCCTGATGCGCTTTGCCGCCTCCGGATACCTCTGGATGTTGCTCGGGATCCCCGTGCTGGCGCTCCTGTTCGTGCTGTCGTTCCAGGCCCGGAGGCGCGCGCTGCAGAGGTTCGGTGGCTGGGAGGTGATGTGTCGACTGACTCGTAGCGCCAGCTTTGAGAGAAGGATTGCGAAGGTGGCTCTTGTCCTCTTCGCGGTGGTGTGCCTCGTGCTGGCGCTGTCGCGACCACAGTGGGGAGCGAAGCTGCAGACGGTGAGCCGGCGGGGGGTCGATGTGATCATCGCCGTGGACACCTCGTTGAGCATGATGACCGAGGACGTCAAGCCGAATCGCCTGGCGCAGGCCCGGGGTGCCGTTTCATCTTTTATCGATCTGCTCAGCGGTGACCGGATCGGGCTGATGGCGTTCGCCGGCTCCGCCTATGTCGCCTGTCCACTGACCCTTGACTACGCCGCGGCCAAGCTTTTCGTGGACGTGCTCGACATCGATCTCATCCCGATCCGGGGCACCGCGATCGCGGAAGCAATCCGGACCGCGCGGACCGCG
>JAPUIN010000278.1 GCA_027297005.1 Acidobacteriota bacterium | reverse complement strand
CGCGACGACGTTGCCGTGCGTCCCGCCTCCATCGAGAGGCGAGTCGCAGCCGGTTCCGAAGTCGGCGCCGGTGACGTTCTGGATGGCGTGGACCTTCCGGTGATTCGGCCCGACCGGCGCGAGGACCGGAATGATTGACTGCGTCGCCGTATGGGAGAACTGCACCGAGTCGACCGAGATGCCGTTATCGGTCACGACAATGATCTGCGGCGGGACTTCGTCAGAGCCGTTGTTGAGCCTGCTTCCGTCGCCGCTGGTGTCGATCCCACCGCCGTCGATCCCGACGTCGTGGTAGGGCGCCTGGAACGGCAGGTTCTCCTTCACGTTGCCGACCATGGTCGTGGTCGGAGTCTCGGAACCCATCAGCAGGAACTCCTGCTTCGGATCGACGGATCGGATCCGATCGAGATTCCCGATCTTCTTGAGTTCGGCTTTCGTGACGCCGGACACCGCGAACGATCGTCCGGAGATCTCCGAGAACAGGGTCACTCTCTCGGGCCCGAGGATCTGCTCGAGGCCTTCGCGCGCTTGCCGTGAATCGGTGCCGGCGAAGAAGTTGACGACCAGGTCGTAGGTCAGCCTGGTGGCGCGATCCTTCTCGAGGTACCTGCCGCGGCCGATCCAGTGGGCCATGTTGACCGGCGCCCGCCAGGTGATCGACTCCTGCAGGAAGTCGGCCTTGGCAAGCCTCGTCACCGCCTTCTCCGGAACCTCCACGATCAGGGCGTTATTGAACATCCGGCCATGAATCGTGACCCCCATCTGACGGAGCTCGTTCTCGATCGGCTCGATCCCCCGTCCGGCGACGGTCGGGCCGTGCAGGCGGATGGCGTTGAATCCGGCCTCCAGCTCGCCGCGCGCGCCGAGCGAAGTCGGCTTGCGATTGCCGGCGAATTTCGGCAGCTGCCTGCGAACCGACGCGGCCATCTGGGGGGTCAGAGGTCCGAACGGCGTCTCGAAGTAGTTGCCGCGCGCCTTCCCCTCGGCGGTGAGCGCCTCGTAGCTCCCGAAGGGGTTCCGCTCGGGCGCGGAGGCGAAGCTGAGCGGCGTCGGACGATGTCTGTAGAACTCGGCCGTGGTGCGGGCGAGGAACTCCTCATGGCTGACCCGCCCCTGCCGACCACGCTCGGCAAGGCTGTAGCCGGCCACAACGAGGGCGGCACCGACGAAGAAGACCGCGCACAGGATGCTCGAGATGGTTCGACGCATCGGGCTAAAGCGCATGGATTCCCCCCTCACGATTAAGACCCCGAACTGAGTCATGATAGCCAAGGCGCAAATGGTGTGTTTGAGATGAGTCGATCTGTTTCACTGATTCTGGTTTCCACTCGAGACGGCCTACACGGCAAATCCGATCAATCCCGACCGGGAGCCGAAACGAGGCCCACCCAGTTGATAGTGGCATGTACGGTTAAATCCGGCACGTGTCAACCACTAATGAAGACAGAGGTTCGGCGGAATCCCCTGCCTGATACGGGTTCGGCAGAAGGATGACAGCAACCTGCAGATCTTCGTGGGTCTTCGGCGCCTCCAGGTTTCAATCATGTCGCCTAACTCTTGTGGAAGGTGACGCTTATGTGGACACAGCGGCACCCCGGGGATCCGATGGTTGCTGATCCCCGGCCCTGCGGGGAGGAAAAATATGCAGGAGGCGAGATCGCCCGGCCATCCCGTGATGGTCGCGAAAGTATCGAATTTGGCGCCTTACGACCAACCTACCGGGGGGTCGGTCGGTACACCTATTCCGGGCCATTTCACCCCACGATCCATGCGATGGGACCATCCATAATTGGGTTGAGAGCGGGGGAGGTCGGGATTTCGTCTGGTCAGGACCGGCTGGAGCTTTTCCCGGCAGAAACCGCGCGGACCGCATCCTCGAAAATATCGAGTCCCTGCTCGAAGAGGTCACGCTCGATGTTGAGGGGAGGCTGGAAGCGGGAGAACCAGGAAATGCTGTCGTGTAGGTAGTAGAGCCCGTTCCTCAGGCAGTGCTCGTTGATCTCCGAGGCCGCCTCGTAGTTGCGCTCGCGGCTCTTGCGATCCTTGACGAACTCGGCCGTAACCCAGAGCCCCATGCCGCGGACCTCACCGATGATCGGGTATTTTTCCTGCATCGCCCGCAGCCTCTCGATCGCCACGCCTCCGAGCTCGGTGGCGTAGTCGAACAGCTTATCCCGGTAGAGGATCTCGATCGTCTTCACTCCGGCGGCGCAGGCGGCCGGGTGGCCCGCGTAGGTGCCGGCCACGAACGCCTCCGCCTTGTCCATGATGTCGACGCCCGCGGTGACCGCGGCGATCGGCATCGAGCCTCCTGACAATCCCTTGCCGATGACAAGCAGGTCCGGCTCGACATCCCAATGCTCGTACGCCCACATTTTTCCGCACCGGCCGAAGCCGCTCTGGACCTCGTCGATGCACAGGTACCAGCCGTGCCTGTCGCACATCTCGCGCAGCCCCGGCAGGAAATCATCCGGCGGGATCCAGACGCCCGCCTCCCCCACGACCGGCTCAACCAGCACACCGGCGATCCTTGATGGGTCGACCTCGTAGCGCAGGACGTATTCGTTGATGTAATCGAGCGTCCCGCGGCCCGGACCGCCGTTCGGTGACTGCAGCAGAGACCGGTAGGCGTACGGATACGGCACCAAGATCGTGCCATTGACCAGCGGAGCGACGTCGTCCCGCATCCCCGAATAGAGCGCCCCGGCCGCGATCGCGCCGTAGGACAGCCCGTGGTATTGACCAAAGAAGGAGATGATGAACGGACGTTGCGATGCCCGGCGCATGATCCGGAGGGCGGCCTCGACCGCCTCGGTGCCGGTCGTCAGGAAGACCACCCGGTCGGTGCGTGACGGGCAGACCTCGAGCAGTTTCTCGGCCAGTTCGAGCCGCTGCACGCTGTTGGCATTGCTCGTCCAGCAGGTGACCCCACACTCCTGCATCACCCGGTTCACCACCTCGACCACTTCGGGGTTGCAGTTGCCGACATTATTGGTCGCCCACCCGGCCGAGAAATCGATAAACCGGTTCCCGTCGACGTCTGTGATGAGGGAACCTTTGGCACTGCGGGCGAGGAAGAACCGATCCTCCTCGCCGCCGTAGGCACCCCGCGCCATGACGGAGACCTCGCGCTTCGTCAGGCGACGTGTTTCCGGGCCCGGAGGGGGCGTTTTGATCAGTGAAACCGGTGATTTGCAGGGCATCTTGGAACTATAACACAGTGGGAGTCTGTATGACGTGGCGCCACGAAATACTCGGGCGAACTCCTAGCGATCGCGCCGGGCGGGGCGGCGCAGCCACCTCTCGACCCGTTGCACCATGTCGTCCAGACGTTCGTCTCCGGCAGCCGCCAAGTCGCGCAACTCCCCCGGGTCGTCGACCACGTTGAACAGCTGGTGGCGACCGTCCGACCCCCAGTGAATTTTGAGGTCTCCCGACCTCAGGGCCACGAGCGTCCGATCGAAACGGGAGACGTCGACGCCGGGAAACAGTTCCTGCATCGTTTTGATGAACTCAACCGGGGGACCGACGAACTCTCCAACGATCGGATCGCCTGCCGCACGAACCGGCCCGTCGACCGAGGTCCCGGGAAGGGGGACCGCTTCCACCCGCACTCCCTCCGGAGGATCGATTCCGATCAGGCCGAGCAGGGTCGGAAAGAGATCGTGCATCTGTACCACGTCGTCGATGCGCTGGCCCGGTCCGATCCGGGCCGGATAGCGCATCACCAGGGGCACATGCAGCAGCGAGTCGTGGACGCTCATCTTGTGATCCATCATCCCGTGATCGCCGATGTTCTCTCCGTGGTCCCCGGTCACGGCGATGATCGTCTCGTCGAGCAGATCCAGCTCACGGAGCAGATCGAATATCTCCCCGAGCCTGCGATCGATGTAGGCGATCTCGCCATCGTAGAGGTCGTTGAGAATTTCCATGTCGCCGGCGGTAAGGTCGGACCGTCCGAGGATGTACTCCATCTCATCCGGATGCCCCAGCCGGCTCAGATGCTCGGCGCGCGCCCGATCGACCCCTTCCCTGAGGAACCGCGATCGCTCCGGCTCCGGCGGATGGTAGCCAAGATGCGGCTCGAAGTAATTGATGAAGACGAAGAACGGGCGACTCCGCGCGTCCGGGTTCTCCGCCCACCACCTCAAGTAGCGCAGCACCCGGGAGTTGATCCGCGCCGCACCGGTATCCGGCTCGACATCCGTGTTCACCTCCCGCCAGATCTCGATGTACTTGTCGAACCCCTGCTGAAAATTGTACGAGGATCCGATCCAGGGATTCGCCGTGTACCCGACCGTGCGGTACCCGGCGTCCTGCAGAATCTCGGCGAGCGTCACGATTTCGTCCGGCAACCTCAGCGAGCCGCAGTCGGTCCGATGCCGTGAGGGGTATTGTCCCGTGAACAGGCTGGCGTGCGCCGGCACGGTCCACGGCGCCGGGGAGTATGCGCGTGTGTAGATCGCGCCGTCACGCGCGAGCGCATCGAGGACCGGAGAGGTCGGACGATCGTAGCCGTTGAACGAGAATCGATCGCCGCGCGCCGTGTCGATGACGACCAGCAGGATATTGGGACGCCGACCAGCGCCACAGCCGCAGAGCGCGACTGACAGGGTGACAGACAGGATGCTGAGAACGGTCCGGAGGAGCAAGGCACGGTGATTCTAGCACCCCCCCGAAGGAGGGTCAAAGGGGACCTACCCGTGCGCCGCACTTCGATAAAACCCACGACGGGCGGGCGTTTGCTGGCGGTCGGCCATTCTTGACAGCGCGCGCTCCATCGCTCAGAATGCGGCTTCACACTGAGGGATTCTGTTTCAAAAGGAGAAACACGCACATGGGCATCCGGCCGGCCATCGTCGAAGACGTTGACGAATACCCCAAGATCATCGTGCCTCCTCCCGGGCCGAAGGCACGGGACGTGATTGCGCGTGATGCCCGCACGGTCTCCCAGAATCTCACCAAGGACATGCCGCTCGTCGTCGCCACCGCTGCGGGGATGGTCGTCGAGGACGTGGACGGAAATCGTTTTCTCGATTTCGCCGCCGGCATCTCGACCGTATCCACCGGGCACTGCCACCCCGAGGTGACGAAGGCGATTCGCAAGCAGGCGGAATCCCTGATCCACATCTGC
>JAPUIN010000277.1 GCA_027297005.1 Acidobacteriota bacterium | reverse complement strand
TCCCGATTCGCCACCCTGCTGACCATGGTGGGCGTGGCGGTCGGCCTGGGAAACGTCTGGCGGTTTCCCTACATGATGGGCCGCTATGGCGGCAGCGCGTTTCTATTTGTCTATCTGCTCTTCACGCTACTGTTTGCCGTGCCGGCGTTGTCGGCGGAATGGGCGCTCGGCCGAGCGACCCGCCGGGGGCCGGTGGGGGCCTTCACCCTCGCCTTCGGTCGCGCTCCCGGCCTCGTCATCGGATGGATTCTGCTGATCACCGTTCTGGTGGCTGACTCCTACTACCTGGTGGTGATTGCGAACATCACCTACACGGCCTTCATCTCCTTCACCCGCGGGTTCGGCCTGGAGGGGCGGCCCGCCTTCGAGGCCGGCCTTGCCAACGGCCCCCTGCAGTACGCCATTGCGATCGGTCTTCTGATCCTGAGCCTCCTCGTGATCCATCGCGGTCTCCGCAAGGGGATCGAGACGGCCAGCAAGGCGTTCGTGCCTCTGTTCGGCGTCATCGTGATCGTGCTGGTCGCCTATGCGCTGTCTCTTCCGGGGGCGCTGGCGCGGCTCGCCGAATTTCTCCGTCCGGATTTCTCGCTCATGGGGGCGGAGCAAATCTTCGCCGCGTTGGGCCAGGTATTCTTCTCCGCCGGGCTGGGGGGGACACTCATGCTGATCTACGGAAGCTACCTCAGGGAAGATGAAGCGATCCCCGGCGGTGCGCTCGTCACGGTTCTGGGGGACGCGGGAGCCGCGGTTCTGGCCTCGTTGTTCATCGTCCCGACGATCCTGGTGTTCGGGCTCGATATGACGGCCGGGCCGCATCTGATCTTTGCGACGCTTCCGGAGCTGTTCGAAGCCATGCCCGGCGGCCGATGGGTCGGCGGACTGTTTCTGACGGCGCTGCTCCTGGTGGCGTTCCTGTCGAACATTGCGGCGCTGGAGGTGTTGGTGAGCGGGCTGGGTGATATCGCGCGTTTCCGCCTGGAGCGAAAGCGGATCATCCTGATCGTCCTTTTGATCGAGGCCGTTGTCATGCTGCCGAGCGCGATCCATCCGCCGCTGATCGCGCACCTCGATCTGATCTTCGGATCGGTCATGCAGGTCTTCGGCAGCTGCATGGCCGCGATGGCCATCACCTGGGGCCTGGGGCGCAAGGTGACGCACCAGCAGCTGTTCGGAGGGGAGCAACGTGGATGGCGCGCAGCCTATTTCGAATGGCTGCGCTTTGTCATCCCCGGAGCCCTGATCGTCATTCTGGCGGGGTATGTCTATAGTAAGATGATGTGAACCGCAATCAATGCCGCGAGAGAGAACGAGGTGCACCGTGAGCGCGGGTGATAGCGAGAGCCGCAAGCGCGGCGTCTCGGCCGTGAATCAGGAATTCAGGCGCTATGAGCAGGTCCGCAAGGACCAGACGTATCGCCTGTCCGAGGATGCGGCGCGCGAGGAGTTCGACGACCGGTTCGAGATCCGTACCTGCGACATGGCGGAGTTCTTTCACGGCGGTGAGGCGGGCAGGAGGCGGTTCGCCGCCGAGCTGGGATCGGCACTGGGGAGCATCGGCTTCGCCATCCTGATCGGACATGGCGTCGATCCGGATCTGTACCGGAAGGGTGCCGCGAGGATCAAGGAGCTGTTCGAGGCCACCACACCGGCGCAGCGCGAGCGCTACCTTGCGAAACGGCACGGCTCGGTGAATCAGGGATACTTCCCCATCAAGGAGACGACGATCATCCACCCGGACCTGGTGGAGGGATGGGTGTTCTGTCGCCGCGCCTTCAATATGGACGGGCGAATGGGGTTTCGGGAGGAGGAGTTCTGGCCGTTGCCGGGGTTCGAACGAGACTTCCGCTGCATCTGCCAGGCGCAGGAGAAGCTGACCCTGCCGATCATGCAGAGCATCCTCGCGTACCTCGGTTGTGACCCGCACCTTTATGATCGGAAGCTCACGGCCACGAATTTCGGTTTCCGACTGAACTACTACCCTCCGATCGGCGCCGCCGACCGCGCGGCCGGCGGCGGTCGCATGCTCGGGCACGAGGACGTGGATCTGTTCACCTTCCTGCCTGTCCCCGAGGCAGGAGGACTCCAGGTCCTCAACCGGTCGAACATGAAGTGGATCCGGATGAACGCTCCATCGGGGAGCGTGATCCTGAACACTGGCGACTATATCCAGCGCATCACCAACGACCGGCTCCCGTCCACGACCCATCGCGTCAGCCAGCCGCCGGATCGGTCCGACAAAGACGAACCCCGCGTTTCATTCCCCATGGCCATCTACGTCTGGGAAAATGAGATTCTCGAGGTGTTGCCGGGGCTGGGCGTTCCCAGATACGAACCGATCAGGGCCGAGGAGTTCCATACTCGCATCACGAGCAAGTACTACGGCGACGAGTACGCGGGCAGCTGACCCACCACGCAGCTTCAGTTTTACCCGCCAGGTCGCGTTGAGTTGCGAACTCCTCGATATACTTTGACGGGCCAGATGCGCAGTCTATGAGGCGACATCACCGCGGTGTTCGGAGAGGACGAGGCGTAGTCGCCAACACGGACAACCGGTATCGAGAGAAGAATCCCATGAACCCCCTCTCTTCCCCGCCTGGTGTTCACGTGGGCAGGCGCACCGTGCTGAAAGGTTCCGCTGCCGCGGCCCTATCCTTGGCCCTGGGGCGTTTTGCCTTAGCGGAACCACGTTCCAGTCGGGTCGCAGACCGAAGCGCTGAGCCTTTTTTCAATGACTGGATTGAGCTCGCCGAGCGGCTCTTTGATGAGGAGGGGATGAGCGAGGAGCGGTACATTCGTGAATTAACCAGCCTCGTCTCGCAGCTACCACTCGATGCTGTGCCACCGCGCCGGAAAGTCGTGTTCGATAAGAATGGGCTCAAGACGGGCCCGGCGTGGTCGCAGGGGCGGATCTTCGTCGTGGAACTCACACTGCAACCGCACGCTGTGATTCGACCCCACAACCATCCGTCCCACAACGCAGTCAGTCTCGGAGTTGCGGGAGCGTGTCAATACGAGCATTACGAGATTGTTGGAGAAGCGCCCCCGGCGAAATCCGGCACGCCCCCTTTCGTCGTTCAACGCACGCGTAGTGGTCTGCTGCTTCCCGGACGACTGTCGGAGCTCACGCGAACGCGCGACAACATCCATACCTTTCGAGCGGGAAAAGAGGGAGCCACGATCCTCGATTTCACTGCCACCGTGGGAAATCCAAAGACCGATTTTTCAGTTCTCAAGATTGACACCGAGCCGCGCGACCTCTTCGGTGGGCGCTACGAGGCGCGCTGGTTGGGTAACCCCTACCGCTGATGCGAAAAGCGCCAGCCTGAGTTCGCGGATTGAACAGGCTCTCTCCACCCGGCTCCATCCCGCCCGCACCGCTTCGAAGCAGCACAGCCTCGCATCTTTTCCAGTTCATTCGTCAATCCAGATGCGCGCGGTCCGAGGCTCCCATCTCGACCCCCCGTTCGGGGAAGTACTCCTTCCACCGCTTCGTCACGAGCGCCGCCGTCTCCTCGTCGCAAAACAGCTCTTCGGGGTAGGTCGGCTTCATCCGGGCGTCGATTGCGATCGGCGGCGTGAACGATGGATGATGGCGGATCAGTGAGACCGAGCGGCCATGCACATCAGCCGCTGGCTCAAAGCGGGTGAAGGTCGACCAGAGGAAGTTGAAGACACTCTTCGTTGCGCGTGCTGCATCGTCGGTGATCACGACGAGCGGCCAGTCGGCAAGCGAGGGGTGCTCGAGGATCGGCGCTAGGTCCGGCGCAGCCTGCCCGGCGGCAACCCCGGAGGGGAAAGGCGCCGTCCCCACCACGAGGCATCCAGGCGAGAAGACCCGGACGTCCCGCGCGCCGGGCGGGGGCGGTCCCCCGAACTCCGATGGCAGATCGCGCACCGGATCGCCCACGCCGAGCAGCACACCCTTGCTCCCCTCGTTGATCCGTGGACCGGCGTAATCGAGGCTGTCCATCGACAGGTTCGAGAAGACGTAGAGATCGGTGCGGAAGTCGGCGCGCCGCAGCACCTCGGTGAGGACCGTCCTGAAATCCTTGAGGTCGGTCGGCCGATCTAGAACCAGGAGAAACTTGGTGAGCGACAGCTGCCCCTCGCCGAGGATCCGGAAGGCCGAGGCCATCGCCTCGCGCTTGTACCGCTGCCGGACGACCGCGGCGGCGAGGGAGTGGTAGCCGGTCTCGCCGTACGACCACAGGTCGCGCACCGCCGGCATGACGACCGGGAACAGCGGCGAGAGGAGCTCCTGGAGATAGTCGCCAATGTAGAAATCCTCCTGGCGCGGCTTGCCGACGACGGTCGCCGGGTAGATCGCGTCGCGGCGGTGGTGGATGGCGTCAACCCGGAAGACCGGGTAGGGATGGGTGAGGGAGTAGTAGCCGTAGTGATCACCGAACGGCCCTTCATCACGGCGCTCATGCGGTGACACGCGGCCGATCAGCGCGAACTCGGCCTCGGCGGCGAAGGGGGGAGCGCCCGGTCCCGTCCGGATGATCGGCAGACGCCGCCCGAGGAGAACCGAGGCAAGCAGCAGCTCGGGGACGTTCTCGGGAAGAGGCGCGACGGCCGACAGGAGCAGAGCCGGCGGGCCGCCGAGGGAGACGGAGACCGGCAGTGACTCACCGCGCTCCTCGGCGGCGGCGTAGTGAAAGCCGCCCCCTTTACCAATCTGCCAGTGCATGCCGGCGGTCCGGGCGTCGTACACCTGCATGCGGTAGATCCCGAGGTTGTGCCCCCGTCCGTCGGGATGCTCCGTGCAGACGAGCGGCAGCGTGATGAACGGGCCGCCATCCTTCGACCAGGTCGTGAAGACTGGAAAGCGGCCGAGATCGGGAGTGCCGGCGGTCCTCTCCATGACCGGTCCGGAGGATCGTTCCGACAGGCCGATGTGAACCAGGTTGCCGAGCAGATCTCGGTGGTCCCACAGCCTCCCCGCCGTCGGCGGCAGGAGAGTTTCGGGGAGACGGGCGACCCGTTCGAGCAGCGCTTTCGGCCGCCGCCCGAAGGCCAGGTCCACACGGCGGGTGGTACCGAACAGGTTGGTGACGGCGGGGAAGGAGGACCCCCGGATCCGCCGGAAGAGGAGCGCCGGCCCACCGGCGGCGATCACGCGGCGGTGGATCTCGGCCGCTTCGAGATGGGGATCGACCTCGGCCTCGATCTCGACCAGATCTTCTTCCCGGCGTAGAAGGTCGAGATAGAGCCTGAGATTTGAAAGCGCTTCGCCGCGCGCCTCCGTCACGGCTTGCGCCACTCGGAGGGGGGGATCGTCCGGAGCGCCAGCGCGTGGATCTCACCGCCGATCAGATCGCCGAGCGCTTCGTTGACCATCCGGTGCCGTTCGAGCAGGGTGTGCCCCTCGAATCGCTCGGAGACGATCAGCAGATCGAAGTGTCCGCCGCCCGACGTCGCTCCCGGATGGCCGACATGCTTCGCGGAGTCGTCGGTCAGCTCCAGGTGCAGCGGCCGGAAGCGCTCGCGCAGGATTGACTCGATCCTATCGGCGGTGGTCATCGGCTGATCCTATCAGGCCTCTGGCGGGATACGCGTCCCCGCGCCAGTCTCGACGGCGCGGTCGTAAACGATCGAAGCGGCCGCGAGGTCCTCGAGCCCGATGCCGAGCGACTCGAACAGGGTGATCTCGTCCCGTGAGCCGCGCCCCGGATGCTCGCCCGAGACGATCCCGGCCAGCTCGACCGCCCTCTCGAGAGCCGGCGTCCCCGGCCGCGCGCGGGAGTACCCGCCGGGGCGATCATCGTTGAAGCGGCCGACCGCATCGGTCGGATCGTCGACCAGGTCCCCCGCCTCGATCCGGGCCTGCTCAATCGAGTCGACGACGAGGAGATCGGCACGCCGGACGGTCACCGGATCGATCTCACGTCGATCGATCCGGTTGCTGCCGACGGCGTTAACGTGCGTCCCCTCCGCCAGCCAGGAACCCTCGAGCACCGGCGTCGCCGAGTTCGTGACGGTTGTCACGATGTCGGCGCCGCGGACCGCCGCGGCGGCGCTCTTCGAGGGGACGACGCGGACGCCGGTGACGGATGCAATCTCCTCACAGAAGCCGCTCAGTCGCCCGCAGTCCCGGCCGAAGGCTCGGATCTCCCTGAGAGCGCGCACGGCGGCGATGGCGGCGACCTGTCCGCGC
>JAPUIN010000276.1 GCA_027297005.1 Acidobacteriota bacterium | reverse complement strand
GAGTTCGGCAAGTGGCTCAACAACGCCGGCGCCATCGCGCGCTGGATCGCCGCGCTGGGCCTGATCGTCATGGGCGGCATGGCCCTCTCCCGCTTCGGCTCGGCGACGTCGTTCGCCATCGGTGGCCTGATCCCCGCCGCCAGCATCAAGCACCTGATTTTCTGGTCGACGGTCGCGTTCGCCGTCACCGGCCTCGAGGCGGCCTCGTTCATGGGAGAGGAGATCCGGGATGCCACGCGCACGATCCGGCGCGCCATCTACACGGCGACGCCGATCATCATCCTGATCTACATCCTGGGGACGGTGTCGGTGCTGGTCGCCCTGCCATCATCCGAGATCACCAACATGCAGGGTGTCATGGAGGCGATCGCAAGCGTCGGGGATCGGCTCGGGATACCCGGCATCGCTCCGATCGCGGCGTTCATCGTCGCCCTCTCCGCCCTGGGAAGCGTCGGGGCATGGCTCGGCGCCTCCGCCCGCCTGCCGTTCGTCGCCGGCATCGATCGCTACCTGCCGCCGAGCTTCGGGCGGGTGCATCCGAAATGGGGGACGCCACACGTCGCGTTGATCACTCAGTCGGTGATCACCCTCCTGTGCGTCGTCCTGAGCCAGGCGGGCAGCACGGTGAAGTCGGCCTACGAACTCCTCATCAGCATGGCGGTGATCTCCTACCTCATCCCGTACCTCTACCTCTTCGCCGCGGTGATCAAAGTCCAGGGCGAGCCTGCCGCGCCGGGCACCTACCGGCCCCCGGGCGGTCGCGTCGGCGCGATCCTCCTGGCCGGCCTCGGCATCGCCTCGACCTCGACGGCGATTGTGCTGGCGCTCTTCCCGGCCGAGGACGATCCGAACAAGGCCTGGGCAACCTCGAAGCTCGTGATGCTGACCTTCCTGCTGGTCGGGAGCGGCGTGGTGGTCTACTGGAGGGAGAAAAGGAAACGCGCGCAGCGCGGGGCACCCGGGCGGTCACCGGTAGCCGGCTCCTAAGAGTTCGGCAGGATGGATCCGATGTTTTCAAATCCGCAAAGAAAGAATCGCCGTGCTGCGCGCGATCGGCCACCGGCCCCTCCCGGTCCGCCCGCTCCTGCCTCCGGCGGCCGGCGTACCCTCAGACTTTTCCTCACCATGCTGGCGGTCGTGGTGGTCGTGCCCCTGGCGATCTGGATCGTCCGTCGGGGAGGTGAGAAATCGGTCGACATCGGAGAGGAGGGAGTGCCGGCCGCCTCGATCCCGATCACGGAGACCCTGACGAAGGTCGCGATCCTCGGCCTTGACGGCGCCGATTGGGAGATCATCGATCCGTTGATCGAGGCGGGTGAGTTACCGACGCTGGCAGGCCTCAGGAGGCGTGGTGCGTGGGGCAACATGAAGTCGATGCACCCGATGTTGTCCCCCCTGTTGTGGACGACGGTCGTGACTGGCAAACCGCCGGACGAGCACGGGATCATCGATTTCTTGATGAAGGACTCGCAGACCGGCCAGGTGGTACCGGTCACCAGCAGGTGGCGGAAGACCAAGGCCCTGTGGAACATCTTCACCGACGCCGGGAAGACCTCCTCGTTCATCGCCTGGTGGGCGAGCTGGCCCGCCGAGCCGGTCCTGGGGCACGTCGTCTCGGATCGGGTGGCCTACAGCCTGTTCGGTTACGAGGCGGATGATGTCGATCGCGCCGGAGCCACTTACCCTCCCGAGTACTACCGGGACATTCTCGATCTGATCGTGGACGACTCGATGATTGGATTCGAGGAGATCAGCCAATTCGTTGCCATCAAGGAAGACGAATTCCACGCCGGTCGCGCCCGCATCGAAGGGAATCCGACGGCGGCCTATCGTGAGCCGGTCAACCATCTGACCAAGATTGTCGCGAGCGCCCGCACCTACCAGGCCATCGCTAGGGACATCCTCGAGGATGGCCAGCCAGATCTGTTCGCATTGTATTACCAGGGGATCGATGAGGTCGGTCACCGCTTCGCCCACTACATGCCCCCCAGGATGGGGATGGTGAGCGAAGCGGATTACTCCAGGTACCACGACGCCGTCTTCAACTATTATCGCTTCCAGGATCGCCTGCTGGCGGAGATCCTGGAGAGGCTCGATCCGGACACCGTGGTGATCGTCATGTCGGACCACGGGTTCATGAATGGCAGTGCCCGGCCACCCAGAGATCCCCCCTACATCGAAGGAACGCCCGGCCTCTGGCACCGGCGTTACGGGATCGTCATCATGGCAGGACCTCCTATCCGGCCGGGCAGACTCGACACGACAGAGCTCGTGGACATCGCCCCCACGGTGCTCTACCTGAGCGGCCTGCCGGTCGGCGAAGACATGCGGGGGAGGGTGATCCGCGAGGCGATCGACGACGACTTCCTCGCCCGCTATCCGATGCGCTCGCTCCCCTCGTACGACGCGATCGGCGGGTCCTCCCGGCCTGCTCAGGATATTGTCGCCGACGCCGGGATCGAGAAGGAGATTCTGCAAAGGCTTCGGAACCTGGGTTACATCGGCGACGGAGCGGATGGTTCGTCCCGAACGGGAGTGGCGAACGGGCCGCCGTCGTCTGCCGATTCTCCGAGGGCGGATGGCGAGACGCTCCTCAGCGGATATCTGAACGAGGCCTCCCTGCACCTCAGAAACAAAGACTACGTGAAGGCTGAGGTCGTGATCGGGAAGGTCCTCCGTTCGGCTCCGAACTATGCGCCCGGCCTCAGGATGGCCTCCCGGATCTTCGCGGAGCAGAAGCGCTTCGAGCCGGCGATTGACGCGGCGCGCAAGGTGGTCGATTCCGATCCGGAGGGAGAGCGCTCGATTTACAAGCGGCTCAGTCGACTCTACCTGGACAGCGGGCGCTCCGATGAGGGCCTCACATTTCTCAGACAGGTGGAGAAGGGACACCCCGGCGTCGCAGAGATACGGGCCGCGATCGGGTCTCTGCTGCTGGGGATGGGTAAAACCGAGGAGGCCGAGCAGGAGCTTCTCGCCGCGCTGCGGCTCGACTCGAATCTGGGGGAGCCGCTCAGCGACCTGCACACAATCTACCGAGGGACACCCAAGGTCCTCAGTTTAGAGCCGATCGTCCGGCAGGGACTGGCAGACAACGACAAGTCGGTGGTCCATCACAACTGGATGGGCATCATCTATGAATGGAAGAAGCAGATCCCGGAGGCCGAACGTTCGTTCCTCAGGGCGATGGAGATCGATCCCGATTACGCCGCGACCATGGCGAACCTGGGGGCGCTTTACGGCCGAACTGGACGGCTCGAGGAGGCGGTGGCGATCCTCACGCGATCCGTCGAGAGAGAGCCTGAAAACCTGGAGTCGTGGGTCAATCTCGGGGGGGCCCTGGGCAGGCTCCATCGGCCGAGGGAGGCGATCGAAACTTTGGAGACCGCCCGTGAGATGGGGGTCCGGACGACCGTCCTGTTCAACGCCCTGGCGCTCGCCTATCTCGAGATCCACCAATCCGAGAAAGCCCGACGCTTTATCGAGGAATCCCTGTCGATCGATCCGGACCAGACGAACGCTCGCAAGCTGCTCGAGACGATCGATTAGTCGTTCCTGGGGTGGAGTCGGCGGGAGTCGAACCCGCGCCGCGACAGCGAATTGTCGTATTCATGGCGGGCGACGTTCGTCACGATTGACTGACAATTCATCGAGAGGTTACAATTTCCTTCGCGGCGGGCGTCATGTCATCCGTGGGTTCGGACCCGATCGCTCCTGCGGTGAATGGATGGATCATGGGCCCGCGCAATCTCCTGCCGAACAGAAAATGACCCGGGTCGCCTCGCTTTTTTTGATCGCAGCGGCTGCCTGTCTCGCCTGTCTCGCCTGCCTGACAGGAGGCCCCGAGAAGCATCCCGTCAACGTCCTCCTCATCACACTCGACACCACGCGCGCCGATCGGATCGGGTGCTACGGCAACGACCGGATCGAGACACCGAACCTCAATGGCCTGGCAAGCGAGGGGATCGTGTTCGAGAACGCATTCACGCCGGTCGCGTCGACACTACCTTCCCACTGCTCGATCATGACCGGTATGTACCCGGCGCGACACGGCGTGCATGACAACGGGGTCTACCGTCTCGGGGAGGACGTGGTGACACTCGCGCAGAGGCTGCAGGGCGCAGGGTATCGGAACGCCGCCTTCGTGTCGGCGTTCGTTCTCGATCGGCAGTTCGGCCTCGCGCGCGCCTTCGAGGTCTACGACGACCGGATGGAGGAGCCGTTGATCCGCGGCGGGCCGGGGACGATCGATCCCAATCTGCCGGAGGGTCAGCAGCGCTGGCAGGAGCAGATGGCCTCCGCGTTCCAGAGGCGGGCCAATTCCGTCACCCCGCCGGCGATCGAGTGGCTCCGGCGGACGACGGAGGAGCCGTTCTTCCTCTGGGTGCACTATTTCGATCCGCACGCCAGCTACGATCCTCCCCCCCCCTGGGGGAAGCGCTACGATCCCGATTACCAGGGCCCCCTGGACGGCAGCCGCGAAACCTTCACGCGGGTCAGCCTCGAGCGCGGCTGGAAGAGGATCGATGACATCCCGCGTGCCGAAATCGACCACATGATCGCGCTGTACGACGGTGAGATCTCGTTCATGGATGCCTGGATCGGCAGACTCTTCGCGACCCTGAAAGAGCAGGGGCGGTGGGAGAATACGGTCGTCGTCGTGGTCTCCGATCATGGGGAGAGCTTCGGAGAGCACGGGAAAATCTGGGAGCACAATAGCACCATCTTCGACGAGGTGGTACGCGTGCCGCTGATACTCCGATTGCCTGCGCGCCGGCACGGCGGTCAGCGAGTCCCGGGACTGGTGCGGACTCTGGATATCTCGCCAACGATCCTGGAGATCGTGGGGCTACCGGGGCTCCATGGGATTGACGGCCGATCATTACTCCCACTGGTCGCCGGCGAGAGGGAGGCGGCTCAGCCGAGGGAGATTCTGTTGCAGGCGCGGCGGGAGAGGCAGGTGATCCCCTCACCGCTCACCTGGCTCGGGTGGCGCTCGGACCGCTTCAAGCTGCTGCTCATGGAAACGCGCGGCCGGGACACCATAGGGAGGTTCATGTTTGACCTCGCGGCCGATCCGCAGGAGCTCATGGTCCTCAGCCCGCCACCTCGCGAGATCTGCGAAAGCTGGACGGATCGGACCCTCCAGGCGTACGAAGAGATGAAGGTGATCAGCGGCGAGCGCTCTTATCGCGCCCTGGATGATATGACGAGCGACGCCCTGCGCTCCCTCGGCTACATTAATTGAACCGCGGCGCCATCACGAACCGGGCACATATGGCATCTCACATCCCGGTGATTCAGTCGTCGCCGCTGTAGCCGAGCGCGCGGAACCGCTTGAGCATCTGACGCTCCATTTCGGGATCAAGCTCCTCGTGGCCGGGATCATCGCCGATCGTCTCGTGGGTTTCGATCATCCGAACCCTTCTGAAGGTGGAGAAGCGTCAGGGCGATCCCTAGCACCGATCCGACCACGGATCCCCCTCCCCGGCCCCGACGCGATGCTGACCTCCGGCGCCCGATCGGCCTGGAGGTGGCCCGGAATCCGCCCCGGTACGGCCCCGCCGTCACTCCGGGATTTTCGATCCTATCGGCAGAGAGGAGCGGTCCTCGGACTTCACTCTCGCGGCGGTCCACCGAGTTCGAGCACGAGGCTCGATCCTCCGTAGCGATGCACCTCACGTTGCCAGGGGGTCCGAAGATGGCGAGGTGTGATCGGATTGATGTTGAAGCGCCCGGGCCACTCCACCAGCAGCATGTTCGCTCCTCGCCGGCGGATCGATTCGTGGATCGTCTTGATCAGCGCCCGAAACTCCTCCGGGAACAGCCGGGGGCGCTTCCCGGAAACAGGTTCCGCAATGTTGAACGAGGCGCGCGCAAACCACAACAACTGACAGAAGCGACTCGAGGCCAAGGAAGAGCAGACGCACCTCGGGTTCGCGGAAAGGGATCTCGTGGTCCTCCCGAAGGCCCTGGGAGTTCGGGATCACACCCCGCGCTCATCGTGCGTCCTCTGGTCGCGTCCTGTTCGGCGAAAGGCGCTCGAAGAGCTCAGGGTCCGCTTCGATGATATCGACAAAATCCTCCTGGCCGAATCGAAGATCGGTCTCCTAGCGTGGCAGGATCGGTGTGAGGATCAGAAGTCCTGCCCAGACGACGAAGAGCGCAGTCAGGTCGAGCAGAATCCCGGCGCGGATCATGTGGCGAAGGGGAACGAGCCCGGTGCCGAACACGATCGCGTTCGGGGGGGTGGAGACGGGAAAAATAAACCCGCACGTGGCGGCGAGTCCGACCCCGATCGCCGGCCGGATTGGATCGAGCCCCGACGCCTCGGCCGCCGCGATCACCATCGGCACGAGCAGTGTCGTGGCCGCAGTGTTCGAGGCAAACTCGCTGACGACGATGCTCAACGCGATGGCGCAGAACAGGAGGCCCGGACCGGTTCGGGCCAGGCCGAACTCCTGCAATCCCTCCCCCACCCAGCGCGACACGCCGGTCTCCGCCGCCAGCGTCCCGAGCGAGAGACCGCCGCCGAACAGGAGGATAATCCCCCAGTTGACCTGCTGCCCCTCCCGCCACGTCAGGGCGAAGCGGCGGCGGCGCCAGTCGACCGGGACAACGAACAGCAGCGTGGCGCAAAACAACGCGACGCCCGCCTCGGGGAGATGCTGGTGAAGCGTCACCGCGAGCGGGGCCGAACGGCCGAGGAGGATCGCTGTCAAGGAAGGCAGTGTCCAAAGCACGGCGGCCAGCGCGAAGGCGGCCATCGTCAATCTCGCGCCGATCGCAATGCCCCGGGCCGACTCCTCGCCGGCATGGCCAGCAGCCGCCACAACACCCGCGGCAGGCGGTGCGCCCGGCGTCGGCACGGGCACTCTCTGCATCTCCATACGCGATTCCATACCGCGTCGGGAGAGGGTCGTCCAGATGATGGAGGAGACGAAAAGCGCCAGCGCGATCGGCACACCGAACAGAAGCCAGTCGACGAACCCGACCCGGACTCCGGTCAACTGCTCGAGGAATCCGGCCACCAGAAGGTTCGGCGGGGTCCCGACGAGGGTGGCGATCCCTCCGATCGATGCACCGTAGGCGATCATCAGGAGCACGCTGCCGGTCCACGGTTGCAGTCTGCCGGTCGGGGAGCCGCCTTCGCCGTCGTCGCGGCAAGCGCCGATCGCGATCGGCGTCATGAGGGCGGCCGACGCGGTGTTCGAGATGCATGTCGAGATCGCGGCGGAGGCCACGCCGACACCCAGGATCCGGCCCAGGCGGCTGCGCGCGAACGGGCCGCGACCGAGCATCGGCGCGGCGACGCGGCGATCGAGACCAAATTTCCGGAACGCTTCCGCGAGGAGAAAAGTCCCAACGAACAGGAAAATAATCGGATTGGCGTAGGGCGCCAGCACCTCCTTCGCCGGCGCGACGCCGACCAGGATGGCGAGCGCCGACGCGAGCAGCGCCGTGGCCGGGAGCGGGATCGCTTCGGTGGCCCAGAAGAAGATCGCCAGCGTGAGGATCGCCAGCAGGCGTCTCGCCTCGGGCGCCTGGTCCCCCGGATTGATCAGGAAGACGGCGAGGGCGACGAGGGGGCCGGCCAGCAGACCGAACGTCCGCATCCCTCGCTCGAACCGATCCTCGATCTCCCCGGGCAGGGAGCCGACAGCGTCGTTCATGGCGCGGTTCGAGTGCGGCGTCGCGTCCCGCCCGCAGGGTCAGTCACCCGGGGCACGGGTCAGCGGATCTCCAGCCAGCCGAGGATCCGATCCGTGATCTGCGGACCGGTGAACCCGAACTTCTCCGCCAGCACCTTGAGTGGCGCGGAGGCTCCGAAGCGGTCGATGCCGATCAGGAGATCGTCGCGACCGGCCACCCTCTCCCAGCCCTGGAGCGTGGCCGCCTCGATCACAACGACCCGCGCGTCGCGGGGAACGACCGCGTCGCGGTAGGCCGCGTCCTGTTCCAGGTACACCTCCAGACAGGGCATCGAGACGACGCGGGCGGCCACGCCACGCTGGGCCAGGATCGATTGCGTCTCGATCGACGGCCCCACCTCGGAACCGGTGGCGATCAGCACGAGCGGTCCCCCCGAGGGGGCGGAACCCCCCCTCTCCGGCGAGGCGACGTATCCGCCACGGAGCAGGGACTCGGATCCCGCCGAACACTGGATCGGCGGCAATGACTGCCGGCTCAGGATGAGGGCCGTCGGCCCGTCGCGACGCTGCAGCGCCAGCGACCAGGCCATGGCGGTCTCCGGACCGTCGGCGGGACGGATGACCCAGAGGTTGGGGACGCTGCGCAGACCGGCGAGTTGCTCGATCGGCTGGTGCGTCGGCCCGTCCTCACCGAGGAACACGCTGTCGTGGGTGAAGACGTAAATCACCTGCTGGCCCATCAGGGCCGCCAGGCGCATCGGCGGCCGCATGTAATCGGAGAAGATCAGGAAGGTCGCCCCGTACGGGATGAATCCGCCGTGGAGCGCCATGCCGTTGAGAATCGAGCCCATGCCGTGCTCACGGATCCCGAAGTGGAAGACCCGCCCTTCGAATTGCCCTTTCGCGATCGAGGCACTTCCCTTGATCGAGGTCTTCGTCGAGGGATCGAGATCGGCGCTCCCGCCGCAGAGAGAGGGGATCAGTGAGGCGGCCTTCTGAATCACCTTGCCGGACAGGGATCGGGTCGCTTCGGGTTTGGCCGGAGCGGGCAACGCCTCGAGGAGCCGCTCGAAGATGTCGGCCGGCACCTCGCGCGACATGTGACGATCCCACAGCGCGCGCCGTTCAGGGTTGGCCGCGCTCCACGCCTCGAATCGCTCCTGCCACTCCTCTCGTGCGCTCCTGCCTTGCGCCGCCCGCTCGGCGAACAGGGCGCGCACCTCGTCCGGGATGTGAAACGTCGGACCCTCCGGCCAGCCGAGGTTCCGCTTGGTCGCACTCACCTCCTCGGCCCCGAGAGGCGCGCCGTGCGCATCGGCGGTGTCATGCTTACCGGGGCTGCCTTCCGCGATATGGGTCCGGGCGATGATCAGGCCGGGCTTCGCGGTCTCGCGCGACGCCGCGTCGAGCGCTTCGAGGATCTGACCATGATCGTGTCCGTCGATCTTCGAGACCCGCCAACCGTACGCCTCATACCGACGGCTGACCTCCTCGGAGAAAGCGAGGCTCGTGTCCCCCTCGATGGTGATGTGGTTGTCATCGTAGATGAAGGTCAGGTTCCCCAGACCGAGGTGACCGGCGAGCGAGGAGGCCTCCGACGAGATCCCCTCCATCAAATCGCCGTCGCTCACGATCACCCAAATCCGGTGGGTGATGATCGAATGGGCGGGAGTGTTGAATCGTTCGGCCAGCATGCGCGAGGCGATCGCCATGCCAATGGCGTTCCCCAGGCCCTGCCCGAGCGGCCCCGTGGTCGTCTCCACTCCAGGCGCGCAACCGTACTCCGGATGTCCGGGCGTCATGCTCTCCCACTGCCTGAACCGCTTCAACTCCTCGAGGGGAAGATCGAACCCGCTGAGGTGGAGCAGCGCATACAACAGCATTGAGCCGTGGCCGGCTGACAGAACGAAACGGTCCCGATCGGGCCAGGCCGGTTCTCCGGGATCGAACCGCAGGTGGCGTGTCCAGAGATGAAAGGCGTAGTCGGCCGCCCCCATCGGCAGGCCGGGATGGCCGCTGCGGGCCTGCTCCACCGCATCGATGGCCAGCGTCTTGATGGTGTTGATGGCGAGGCGCGTCCGGTCGGTTGAAGTACGCTTTGACATCGGCTCCCGTCCGTCCAGGGCAGAAGGGGGGAGTCTAGCCGCTCCCTTTCTTGGACGCAATCTTAAGGATTGACTCCTCGGAGGCGATCGGAACCGGGTAGCTGTTGGTGTAGCATGCTGTGCAGAAGGAACTGCTCTCACCAACGGCCCGGTACATCCCTTCGAGGGAAAGGTAACCGAGCGAGTCGGCCTGGATGTACCGCTGGATCTCCGGAATCGAGTGGGAGGAGGCGATCAGCTCCGATCGCCGGGGCGTATCGACACCATAGTAGCAGGGTCCTTCCGTCGGCGCCGACGCGATGCGCATGTGCACCTCCCGGGCGCCGGCCTTGCGGATCATCGAGACGATTTTGCGGCTCGTCGTGCCGCGCACGATGGAGTCGTCGATCAGGACGACGCGCCGGCCCTGAAGGAGTGAGCGGACGGGATTCAGCTTCAATTTGACGCCGAAGTGCCGGATCGCCTGCTGCGGCTCGATGAAGGTACGCCCGACGTAGTGGTTGCGCACCAGGCCGAACTCGAGCGGGATGGAGGACTCGTCCGAATAGCCCAGTGCGCCATACACGCCCGAGTCGGGGACGGGGACGACGATGTCGGCTTCGACCGGGTGCTCGCGCGCAAGCTCCCGTCCCAGCCGCTTGCGCACCTCGTGCACGCCGCGCCCGAAGACCACCGAGTCGGGACGGGAGAAGTAGACGTACTCGAATATGCACTGGGCCGGCTCGGCCGGAGGGAAGGGCCGGTACGAGGTGACACCGGCGGTGGAGATCACGATCATCTCGCCCGGATCCAGATCGCGCTCGAGCTCGGCATCGATCAGATCGAGGGCGCAGGACTCGCTGGTCAGAATGTGCGCGTCGCCGAGACGGCCGATCGACATCGGCCGGAAGCCGCGGGGATCGCGCACTCCGATAATCCGATCGGGTGTGATGAAGATCAGGGAGTAGGCACCCTCGACCTGCTTCAGCGCGTCGACGATCGCTGCCTCCAGGTTGGTCTCCCGGGAGCGGGCGATCAGATGCAGGATCACCTCCGTGTCGGAGGAGGTGCGAAAAATCGAGCCGGCCTGCTCGAGCTCCCCGCGGAGTGCGGCGGCGTTGACCAGGTTGCCATTGTGGGCGATCGCGATCTCCCCTTTGCAGGATTCGATGCGGAATGGCTGGGCGTTCACCAGGTTGCTCCGTCCGGCGGTCGAATAGCGCACGTGGCCGATCGCCAGGTTGCCCCGCAGGCGGCGGAAGTGCTTCTTTCTGAAGATCCGCACAACCTGCCCCATCCCCTTCTCTTCGACCAGCCGGGTCCCGATTGACGAGACGATCCCCGCCGACTCCTGTCCGCGGTGTTGGAGACCGTGCAGGCCCAGGTAGGTCAGATTGGCGGCTTCCGGATGGCCGAAGACGCCGAAGACCCCGCACTCATCATGGAACCGGTCATCCATCAGGCGCGTGCTGCGCCCAGGGAACAGTCGCGCTGGCAGGCTCACGTATCCCTCCACAGCATCATTATACATGGGGCGGATTCCGGTCCCGGACGATCGGAGGGGAGCGCTCAGTCTCCCCACCTATCCAGAAGCCACGACGGCCCCTGCCGGACCAGCTGGACGATGACGGGTGCGCCTTCGATCGGTGTCGGCTGCCCGGGCGAGGTGACGAACAGCTCGAGCTTGGCGATCAGACGTCTATCACCAACCTCCTTAAGCTCGGCGATCCGGTAGGCGGCGTGCTTCGGATCCGGCTCGCCGACGAAGAGGGCGGCCAGATCCTCTTCCCGTCCCTCGTACTTCTTCTGAAACCTCGCGCCGAAGTGGCGGCTCGCCGAGGCAAGGCTGCGACGGTGCCATCCGCGCATGAGCCGACGCAGAGTGACCTGTCCACTGAGATCGCTACGGAAGCGCAAAGGCTCCGATTCGATCTTCTCCAGGCGGGAGACGCGCCACAGCCCGCTGTCCAGCCGCACGAGACGGATCGCCTCGCGGCGCAACTCGACCGCCTCCCCCTGATCGGCCCAGAGGGTCCTGACCCGAGCGATGTAGGTGTTGGGCGGGCTCCCCTTCTGACCCCGGGCAGTGACCGGTCGCAAGTCGCCCGGAGAAAAATGGAAGGCGGCGAGCCGCACACGGTTCTTGCCGTTGAAAGAGGCCGACCTGCGATCGTAGCGCGCCACCAGAGCCTCGGTCATCACCCCCTTCAGTTGCCGGAGCGATCGGTAATTCCGCGAGGCCATGAAGAGGCGCAAGGCGCCGCCGGCTGTCAGAGTCGGATCGTCGGGATCCGGCTCCTCGAGGAGCACATGTCTCTCCATGGAGATCGTGGGCTCTTCCGAATAATCCTGCGGGGGGACCTCGGTGACATCCGTCCTCTCGTCGACAGGTTCGCGGGTGTCGGGTTCCTGCGGCGTGAGGCGGACTTCAGGGACGGACGCGGGGGGTTCGATCGACCCGGCACAGTCGGCCGAGGCCAGCAGGCCCGAAATCAGCAGGAAGGCGATGGCCGAACGAGGTGTCGCACGCGGTCCCATGGCAGGGATGACGGTAGCGTGAGCGTCGGTCGCCGTCAAGTGCCGAAGAAATAGAAACTACGGGAGATCCGCCGATCGACCCGCGCCGGCAGAGGGGGGCATGGCATCCCGAACGCGGCCCCACTCGATACGAAGGACACTAGGGGCGCTCCCTCGCGATGAACGGCTTCAGGCGCCGCTCGACGATGGCGCGCATGTTCTCGGGGAAGCACAGCCGGCGGAGCTTGCGCGGCTCGTTGCGGATCGAATCGATGAGGGGGGAGATGCGACGCTCCGACATATAACCGACGATGGTGCCGCGGGTGGCAAGGCCGATGTCCTCGGGCGCCGTGCCCATCCGATCGCTGTAGGCGAGGTCGCGGTACGGCAGGTCGGTCGCATCGTCCTCCAGCAGGTAATAGCGGGGATCGTACCCATGCTTGACGAACTGTTCCGAGAGGGCATCGATCGCCTGACCGAAGGTGCGGTGCCTCGTGTCGCCTGTGACCCGGACGGTCTTGAACAGCTGACGCTGAACGATCCGCCGGCTGAGGTCAGCCAGGATCGGGTCGACGGTGTCGGGCGCCGCCGCCCACTGAGCAAAGGCGGACAGGAACAGCCAGTCATCCAGGAGAAGGTAGTCCTCGACGGACAGATCTCCACGTGCCTCGATCAGCCGGCGCACCGGCGCGGGGCAGGGATCGGGCAAGCGGCCGCTCTCACGATGCGCATCGACCAGCCGCTGAAGCACCGTGCGGATCATCTGCTCGGCCGCCCGGCTGGTCTTGTGATAGTAGACCTGCTGGTACATCAGGTAGCGGCCGATCACGAACTGCTCGGCGGCATGGTAACCCTTGCTGGCGTTGATCGCCAGGCGGAGATCCGAACCACGGCCCCTCGACCTCCGCCGCGATCCGCCACGCGACGCACGCTCCGGACCGCCCGATTTACGAGCCAGGCGGAGATTGGCAAGGATCCATTCGAGATCGTAGCGACCGTAGGCGACGCCGGTCATGAACGAGTCGCGCAGCAGGTAATCGAGTCGATCCGCGTCGAGCTGCGAGGAGACGATGTCGCTCACGAACGATGGCCGGAAAGTGCGATCGTAGACGGCGAGGACATCCTCGGCCAGGCCGGCGCGCCGCATGATCTTCCCGACCCCGGTCCGTCGCGAGCGGACGATCGATTGCGTCCACTCCTCGTGCCGCCGATCGTCGAACACCTTTTCGTACAGGTGGGAGAAGGGGCCGTGCCCGACGTCGTGGAGCAGGGCCGCGGCGATCGCCACCAGCCTCGTGCGCTCCGCCTCCCGGCCCCGCTGTGGAATCTGGTCCGCGGACTGCAGGGCGTCAAAGATCCGCTTGGCCATGAAGGCGGTACCGATCGAATGGGTGAAGCGGGTGTGCTCGGCACCGTGGAAGGTGAGGTGAAGCGCTCCGAGCTGGCGGATGCGGCGCAGGCGCTGAAATTCGCTGGTGTTGACCAGGTCGATGATCAGCTTCTCGCGTTCCTTGTCGAAGCTGATCGAGCCGTGGATCGGATCACGGAAATACTTGTCGGCCATCACCCGCCCATTGCATTGCCGCGCCCCGACCGGCTGCTCGCGCGGCGCGGATCGGCCCGCGACATGGTCCGCACCGGGCATCCTGCTCGGTCGCGACCGGATGTGCGGGAAGCGGGAAGGATACGCGATGCCGTGGACTCGCACAAGAACCGCGCGCCGTGGAGCGCCGGCTCAGGGACAGGCGGCGTGCGGATCGACCATGACCGGGAGGAAGCGACGTCCGGTTCGTGATACAAGATCGCGCCCCGCTGCGGGTCGCCGGATCGAGGGTCGCGACCCGCTTCCCATCATGCGGGCGGAGGAGGAACGACTGATGCCCGTCCGGCAATCCAGCGGCGCACTAATCATGTCCTGCTTCGCCACCGCCCTCCTGGGGCTCTCGTGCGGAGGGGCCACTGTCCCCGTCGCGGTCGATCCCGCCACGCGCCTCGATTCTCCGGGCATCTACCACACGCTCCAGCGCGGAGAGACCCTCTTCGCCCTCTCGCGGACCTACGGCGTGCCGGTCGAGACGTTGATCCACCTCAACGCGATCCTCGATCCCGCCGACATCCCCGCGGGGACGCCGATTTTCGTGCCCGGCGCCAGGCGCGTCCTGCCCGTCCTGGCCCCTGGCGCCGGGCGACCACCCCTCTCGTGGCCTCTCGCCGGCAAGATCACAGCCCGATTCGGACCACGCGGCAGAAAGGGGCGGCTGCACGAGGGGATCGATATCGACGGGGATCGCGGCGATCCGATTCGGGCCGCCGCACCCGGACTCGTGGAGAAGGCCGGGACGGGACGGGGATACGGGAAGATGATCGTGATCAATCACGGCGACGGCCTCTCGACCCTCTACGCGCACGCGAGCGATATCCTGGTGCGGACCGGACAACGCGTCGTGGCCGGTGAGCGGATCGCCAGGGTCGGCCGGACCGGTAACGCTCGCGGCACACACCTTCATTTCGAGGTCAGGCGCCGGGGGCACCCGGTCGACCCGCTCGTCCTGCTCGGCCGAAAACGCTGACGCGGATCGGTCGAGGCTCTCGTGGACGGGGAGGGGGTTCGCCGCTCCGCTCAGCGCTCCGGATCGAGGATCGCCGCCACAGCCCGTCCGGTGTCGGAGAGATCGTCCAGAAAAACATCCGGCCGCAACGCGCGCAGGCGCGATTCCGTGGTCCAGCCGGTGCCAACGGCGACGGTCCGGGCCCCGACCGTGCGCGCGCACAGGACATCGTGCTCGCTGTCCCCCACGACGACCAGGTGCTCGCCCGTCATCTCCTCATCGAACCGTCGGCGGGCGCGCTGAAGCGCCAGGGCAGGGAGCCGGTATCGATCGGCGTCGTCACTCCCGAAGCAGCTGATCGAGAAGTCGAAGTAACGCGTCAGATCGAAGTGCCCGACCTTGACGCGCGCCCCCCCTTCGACGTTTCCGGTCAGCAGCGCCACGCAGGCGTCACCGCGCGCGTGCAATGCCTCGAGCAGGGCGTTCACTCCGGGCAGCAGGCGCGCGTCGGCGAGCCGCTTCCAGTCCCCCCCGATCGCCTCGACGTAAAGACGAATCGTTTCGGGGATCGCCGCCTCGAGCTCCCTCCCCGTCACGCCATGCAGAGCGAGGATGTCGCGCGCAATCTGCGGATCGGTTTTTCCGGAGAATGAGTAACCATCCGGATCGATCGGTCGTCCGGCCGCGCGGGTGAGCGCATCGGCGAACGCTACCTTCGCGGCATCCCCCATCGTCAGGAGGGTTCCGTCGATATCGAAGAGAACGATGCGATTCACGTGGCTCCCTGCCGCCCGATACGATCGAGGGGGCGGCGGAAGTGGGATTGTGGGGGAAGCCCTCCCCATTTGCAAGGATGGTCGGCGCGGGTCGGGACGACCGGTTCACGGAGGGGACTAGCGAAGGGTGAGGCCTGCGGAGTGCTCCTCCCCGTCCGGAGTCAGGATGATGATCGAGTACTCACCCGGCAGAAAGTCGGCGGTGCTCAACGGGTAGACCCACTGATCGCCGATCTCACGGAACTCGAGCCCACCGCCCCGTCCGGGCGTCGAGGGAATGAACGCCTCATTGCCGCGCATGAGGCGCGCGACGCGGGGCGGGGCCACATCGGCGCCGGTCAGCGCCGTCCCTCCGCAGGCGATCCTCAACCTGAGAGGAATCACGCTTCCGGCGCGAAAATCGCCACGACGTCCCCGGCCGCTCGGGGCCGCTCCGTCGAGATCGGTCAGCGGGGGGGCCAGCCCCTCGAGCTCGACCACCACCCGCACCTCGACCGAATCTGTCGCAGGCTCCAGGGTGTCATCCGCGGTGAGCTGGATGTTTGATCGCCCGATCGGGAGCTCGACCGTCGGGTTCATCCCCCGCATCACGCCGCAACCGTTCGGGAACGGGCCCGTCCAGGTGAAGGTCAGCCAATCACCGTCCGGATCGCTCGTGCCGAGGGCGCTCAGTTCGACCGCGGTGCCGACGGGGGAGGAACAGGTGATCCTCTGATCCGTTCCGGCATCGACCTCCGGGGGCTCATTCTTATCCACTGCGAATTCCCAGACGCCGACGTCCAGATTCCCCCGCTCGTTCGAGACGTAGGCGACGCGCGTGCCGTCGATGTCGTTCTCCATCTGGTCGCTAGTCGAGAACTGCAGCTCCCAGGGGAACAGGTTCGGGACGCTGTAGATCTTCACGTTGCTCGGCAGGTCCGGGTTGAAGGGGATCTTCTCGGCCGACAGCCAGTGCCCGCTCAGCCGCGCGTTCTTTTGGATGGCGGGGAGCTCGACGACCATCTCCTCCTCGAGATCCATCAGGTAGAAGATGATATCCGGGTTGCCCGTCCGTGGTGAGCCGTCGTAGACGACGATCCGGTCGAAGAGGTCGGGGCGCCTGTAGCAGGTGCCCGGGTTGTCATGCATAATCGGGATCGGCACGCCGGTATGGAAGTCGGTGACGACGATCCCGCAGGTGCCGTCCGGGTTTGGCTGTGAATGGACCACGAGGCATCCGTCGACCGACGGGTCCGCCTCCTCGATGTCCGGCGTGTCTGTGAGCCGCCTCTCGATCCCGCTCAGCAGATCCCGAGCGTAGATCTCGGTGTTGCCATCGCGATCGTCCTCCCAAACGACGAGATTGCCGCCGATCGCGGGGCTGCGCTGATCGGCGTGTGGATCGCCGGCGATAATGCGGACCTGTGCCGCCGCGTGCGGTCCGCCGATCCGCGCGGCCAGTACGTCACGCAGTCCGGTCACCGGATTGAGCCGCGTGTAAACGACGGTCCGCCCGAAGATGTCGGCGTCTTCCGCCGCTCCTTCCAGCGCATCGGTCAGCTGGTGTTCCACGATGGGATCCTCCGACAGGTCAATGTAGAACAGCGCCGGCGTCCCCATTCGTGTGTCCCTGAAGACGATGATGTCGCCCGAGATGGCGGGGTTGGACTGCGAGGCGAAGTTGGTCGTCAGGAGCCGCGCGCTGTTCGAGACGATGAGAACGCGGGCCCACGTTCCGGTCCCCTCCCAGACCCCGAAGATCACGAAGAGCGCCCCGATGGCGACGACACCGATCGCGGCCCGTCCGCCCCGGCGAACCCCCCTGATGAATCCCCCCTGCTCCTTCCCTCTCCTGTTATATTTGCCCCGCATTTCCCGATCCCGTGTCACCACCCGCCCTCCGATCCGGATCGCCGATCCCGGTGACCGCGCTCCGCAAGTCTTTGAGTCCCCACTCTTACGCCGATGAGGTGCATGGCAAAGTACGGTGGAGATGCCCCGCCGTCAACGGGATTCGCGCCGTTCCGACCCGTCCATGACGATCCTGACACGGCTGGGGGTCTGAGGTGTCGGGCTGGTGTACAGTCAGGACGTCCCCGCGCCCCTCGGCGCGGTCCGGGGCGTCCGGTCGGCCTGTGCGCGCCACGTCGGCTGGCTGCAAAATCGTCATCGCCGGCAGAGCGTTCCGTCAGCTGCGGAGCAGGCATGGACGTGATCTTCATCGGGACGGGGGACGCCTTCGGGGCCGGCGGACGCCGGCAGGCGGCGATCCTGCTGCGGGTCACGGAGGGATCGCTGCTGCTCGACTGCGGCATGACGACGCTGACGGGGCTGGCCGCGCTCGGGATTGGCCGCGACTCGATCGGCGGCATCGCGGTCTCACATTTCCACGCTGACCATTTTGGCGGGATCCCGTCCTTTCTCCTGGCCGCCGTTCACGAGGATAGACGACGGCGACCGCTGATGATCCTCGGCCCGCCCGGCGTCGAGGAGCGGATCCTGACCGCCTCGGCCGCGCTCGGGCATCCGTTCGACCCCGGCGCTTGGCCATTCCCCCTCTCCTTTCAGGAGGCGCATGAGGGGAGAGACGCCCTTGCCGGGCCATTCCGTCTGCGGGCGTTCGCGACCCACCATGCGCCCGACTCGAACCCGCACGGCTGGCGCGTCTCGGACGGCTCACGGACCGTGGTCTATACCGGCGACACGGGGTGGTTCGACGAACTCCCCGGGCGGGCCCGGGGGGCGGATCTGTTGATTTGCGAGTGCACGCTCGAGGTGCCGGGATTCGAGTACCACCTGAGCCTCGAGGAGCTGTCGTCAAGGCGGGATCATTTCGAGTGCGGCCGGATCGTTCTCACCCACCTCGGCCCCGGGATGGCGGCGCGACGCGGCGCGTGCGGGTTCGAGACGGCCGACGACGGCCTGACGCTCCGGATCTAGGAGACTGTCCGGGTATCGTGTCGAACCGCCACGATGCCGGAGACCATCCCGCCATCGTAGTCACCTTCCCTCTCGCGCAGCACTTCGAGCGGCGCCACCAGCCGTCTGAGCTCCCCTCTCTCGAGGAGGAACTCGGGGCGGGTCGGTCGGCCCCGGCACGCCTGCTCGACTGTGAAGGTCTCGTAGATCAGCACGCCGCCCCGGGCGAGCGCCCGCAGGATCGCCCCGAAGAGGGGGCGGTGGAGATATCGGAAGCCGACAATCAGATCGAAGCGATCCGCTCCGAGATCGACCCTCTCCGCCTCCAGATCGATCACTTCGGCGACGACCCTCAGGCCGAGCCTCTTGGCCAGACCGTTCAGTGCGGTGATGCGCTCAGCGTCCCGATCCACGGCGCGAACCTCACATCCAGCCGAGGCGAGAAGGAGGGCGTGGCGACCGGCACCGCAGGCGAGATCGAGGACCCGTCCACCGCGCGGCAGGAGATCGACGTTCGCCACCAGCCATGAGGAGGGACCGGCGCCGTACGGATCACCCGCCGCGTGATCCCTCGGGCCGGACCAGCAGGACATGCCGCCGCGCATGTTCAGGACGCCGGGGAACCCGGCCTGGACGAGGAAGCGGGCTGCGATGGCGCTCCGGATCCCGTGCTCACAACAGACGAGGAGGGGAGGTCCGGCCGGATCGATCGTCGCCGCGGCGACCGGGATCCAGTCGACCGGCAGCAGGATCGCCCCCGGCACATGTCCGAGCCCGGCATATTCGTCCGGTGTGCGGACGTCCAGAACACGCACCGATCCCTCGCGCACGAGACGCTCGGCCTCGCGCGGGTCGATTTCACGAAACGGGATCTCCGACACACCCCCTCCCGGCGCCGGCCCCGAACCCGGGCCCTCGTGGCCAGGCTGCCCGTTCGAAGTATAATGCGCGCCCATTCTCAGCGCGGGGGCCAGCCGATGGAACCGCAGAATGAACTGTTCGCCGCCATCCAGCGTGGGGACGCCGGAAGGATCACGGAGCTCCTCGACGCCGATCCCGATCAGATCAACGCCCTCGACGCCGACGGGAACTCGGCGCTGCTGGTCGCGACTTACGCCGGGCGGCGGGAGATCTTCGAGCTGTTTCTGCAGCGCGGCGCCGGAGTGAACCTGTTCGAGGCATCGGCCCTCGGGTTGAAGGAGAGGGTGGTCGGCCACGTCGAACGGGATCCCTCCCTGATCAGCACCTACAGCCACGACGGCTGGACACCGCTGCACCTGGCGGCGTTCTTCGGCCACCGGGAGACCGCCGGGGTGCTTCTCGACCGCGGAGCCGACGTGAATGCGCGATCCCGCAACCTGAAGTTCGGCCAGGAGAACACGCCGCTTCACGCCGCCGCGGCAAACAGCCAGACGAAGACGGCGGAGCTTTTGATCGATCGAGGCGCCGAGATCAATGCGCGCGACGGCAGCGGGATCACACCGCTTGCGCTGGCGGCCGGGACGAAGAACGACATCCTGATGATTCTGCTACTCGAGCGCGGGGCGCAGTCGAGCTGACGAATGGAGCCCTGATGCGGGAAGGCACCTCCTCCAGCGGCATCTCCCAGGAACAGGAGACCAAGGTCCTGCGGCGCGAACTCGAGCGGCGACTGGCGATCCTGGAGGGTGCGAACGAGGGAGAGTTCGGCCGCTTCACGGCGCTCGACTGGACGATTTGCGTCCTGTTTTTCGTCATCCTTCCGATCCTCGCCGCCTGGTGGTACGCCTGATGGCGGATCGAACGCGAGGAACGGCGTGAGCCAGCCTGGCGACTCGTCGTTCTCGAGTGACGAGCAGCTGATCCGCCAGAAGAGCCTGTTCGGTCGGCTCCCCTTACTCCTGGACGAGCGCGAGTACCATCTCAAGGGCGCCCACGCCACCTGCTTCGCTTACGCGGTCGCCACCTGGTGCTTCATGATCGGTGGCTT
>JAPUIN010000275.1 GCA_027297005.1 Acidobacteriota bacterium | reverse complement strand
AATCCGCCGCAGAAGACCGCGACGCCGATCGTCTGAAGCGCGCTTCCCGACGTCGATTCCCCCCGCGAAGTGGACGCGCCGCTGCGTCTGGTGGCATTCCGGCCGTTTTGATAAAGTGATCGCTCAAGATCGTTTCACAATTTACGACGGAGCTCCGGAAAGGATCATGCCCCCGCGGCGGAGGTCCGGAGCGCAGCCGCCCGTCCGGGATGGGCCGAGGAGGAAGGGTCTCATGTCCGATCTGAAGATGATCATCGACGGAAAAGAGGTCGAGTCGGTCTCGAAGCAGCGCATGGAAGTGATCAACCCGGCCAACGAGAAGATCGTGGGGAGCGTCCCGCAAGGGACGGCCCAGGACGTCGACCTGGCCGTGAAGGCCGCCCGTAAGGCATTCAGAAGTTGGTCCCGCCTGACGCCCGGCGAGCGGGGCGCGCTCATGTCCAAGTTGGCCGATCAGCTCGACTCCGAGACCGAGCGCATCGCCGAGATGGAAACCAGCCAGACCGGCAAGCCGCACAAACTCACCAAGAACAGCGACATCCCGTTCGCCAACGACAACATCCGATTCATGGGAGCGCAGGCGCGCGTCCTCGAGGGGTCGGCGGCCGGCGAATACGTCGAGGGGATGACCAGCTTCGTCCGTCGTGAGGCCATCGGGGTCGTCGGATCGATCGCCCCCTGGAACTACCCGTTCCTGATGGCGGCCTGGAAGGTCGGCCCCGCCCTGGCGGCCGGCAACACCGTCGTGTTGAAGCCCGCCTCGATCACCCCCCTGACCTCGATCGAGATGGCGAAGGCGGCATTGAAGGTCGGGATCCCCGAGGGGGTTTTCAATGTCGTGACCGGTCCGGGCTCCGAGGTGGGAGCGGCGATCTGCAAACACGACGACATCAACATGGTCTCTCTGACCGGTGACACCGCCACCGGCAAGAAGATCATGGAGCAGGCCTCCACGACGGTGAAGCGGCTGCACCTCGAGCTTGGAGGAAAGGCGCCCTTCATTGTCTTCGAAGACGCTGATCTGGAGGCGGCGATCCAAGGCGCGGTCGTGGCCGGCTTCGTCAACACCGGTCAGGATTGCACCGCGGCGACCCGTATCTACGTGCAGGAATCGAAGTACAAGGATTTTCTCGAGCGGTACGTTGCCGCCGTGAAGAAGATCCGGGTCGGTGATCCGACGAAATCGACGACCGACATCGGGCCGCTAATCTCGAAGGAGCAGCGTGACCGGGTCGCCGGGTTCATCGACCGCGCCCGCCAGGCTGGGGTCGAGGTTCTGACCGGCGGCAAGGCGATGGACGGGCCCGGCTTCTTCTACCAGCCGACTGTGCTGGCCAACGCGAAGCACGGGGACGAGGTGATCCAGAGGGAGATCTTTGGGCCCGCCGTTGTCGTGCTCTCCTTCAAGGACGAGGAGGAAGTTCTCAACAGGGCGAACGGCATCGAGTATGGTCTGGCGTCATCGATCTGGACAAAGGATGTCTTCCGCGCGCTGCGCCTGTCACGGGATCTCCAGTTCGGCGAGGTCTGGATCAATGACCATTGTCCGCTGGCCTCGGAGATGCCGCACGGCGGCGTCAAAAAGTCGGGATTCGGCTCCGACCTGTCGCGTTACTCGTTCGATGAGTACACGACGATCAAGCACGTCATGGCCGACCTGACCGGCGACGTTCGCAAGAGCTGGCACTTCACCGTCTACGGCGACGCGTAGATCCTGAGGAGCGGGGAGATCGGCCATCCGCGGCGTATTCCGATGCGCTGCGGGCGGCTTTTTTCATCATGACGGTGGCCGGTGGGCTGCTGCCCTGACGTCGTTCTCCGGGATGCTCACCGTTTCTGCCTGCCGCGCTTCCCCTCGAACCAGTCGTCCCAGAGGCCGAAGGTCTTCATCTGATCGTCAACGCCCGTCGCGCCGAGCAGCTTCTTGACGGCGGCGCGATCGTGCCGGGATGGGCGCTCGGGGTCGTCCGCGAGATTCCAGGCCAGCGCGGCGACAATGGCGCCGTTGATCCGGAGCTCGCGCAGATCGACCTTGTCGAAGGTGTCGGAAGATGCGTGGTAGTTGTCCATGTAGTTCGAGGCCGCCTGTGTGGCCACGAGATTAGGAACTCCTTCGAGCAGGAAGTCGAAGTTGTCGGTGCCGAGGAACGCATCGACGGTATGGGTGGTCGCGCCGTACCCGGAGACTGGTTCCAGGGCCCGCTCGACGAAGGGTCTGAGATCATCTCGTCCCCCGAGCGAGAATCCACCGATCCGCCCTGTCCCCTCGTCGAAGATCGCGACGGCCACGATACGGTCGAGTTCGTCACGGTGGCTCTGCACGTAACCGAGGGATCCGTACAGGCCCTGCTCCTCCCCCGTGAACAGGACGACCCGGACGGAACGACGCGGGCGTTGCCCGAGAGCGACCATCTGCCGCGCGACTTCGAGAAGCATGGCGCAGTTTGCGCCGTTGTCGAGCGCGCCGGTGCCGAGATCCCACGAGTCGAGATGGGCGCCGAGGAGCACGACCTCGTCGGGCCGTTCCCGTCCCCGGATCTCGGCCACGACGTTGCGGGCGGTGTAGGAGGGCCCGATCCGGGCGCCGAGATCGAGTTTCATCCGCACCGTCCCGGCGCGGGTCAGGCGTTGAAGGAGCAGGCCGTCCTCGCGCGCCACCACCGCCATCGGAAACGGGGGGATCTCGAACGAGGGGATGTGGCGGTAGAGCAGATCGCCCGCCCGACTCCCGACCAGCAGCAGGCCGGCCATCCCGGCGCGCTTCGCACGATCGATGACGGGCGGGACCCGCATGTAGTCGGTGAAAAGGTCGGGCCAGGTGACGATCACTTCGGAATCGAGCAGTCCCAGCGCCCCCTCGAGGCGCGCGCCGGCCCGCTCGAACGCCTGCTCGCCGCCGTCAGCAAGATCGACGACGGTTGTGGTCAGACCGGCGCCGCTCGTGCCGGGGGAGTTCGGCAACGCGACGACATCAAGTGAAATCGATTCGGGATGGAGGACGCTCGCCCGGGATCCCGAGTCACTCCAGCGCCACGGCATCTCGAAGCTTTCGGTCGACACGTGATCGACACCAGCCTGACGGAAGCGTTCCACAAACCAGTCGACCGAGCGCTCGCAGGCGTCGCTGCCGGTCAGGCGGCCGCCGATCCGATCGCACAGGAACTGGAGATCTTCGGCAAGCGGCGTGTCGGCGAGCATCCGTGCCGCCAGTCGCGAGGCGGGATCGGACGCGCGGCCCGAGGTCTCCGCCGCGGTCGCGCCGGCGCGTTCCGGTGTGATAGCAACGACGAGCAGCACCGACGTGAAGAGAGCGGCGGCCCGACCGAACCTCCTGAAGAGAGAAACGCCGCATGAGCGCGAGGTCGCCCCGATCTCATTCACCGAATGTGAACTCCAGCTCACCCTGTTCTCCCTCGCCAAGCGTGATCCTCTCCCGTACCGTGCCGTACTTCTCATGCCAGGCCTCCACCTCATAAGTTCCCGCCGGGAGTCCGGTCAGGTCGAACCTGCCGTCCTCTCCCGTCACATCAAAAAAGGGATGCTCGGAGACGGCGATCGTGGCTTGCATCCAGAGATGGAGGTCACAGTGGATCGTCACCATCTCCGGTGTCGAGAAGAACCGCCGCACCGAGCGGCCGCGGCCCGGCATCGACACATTGAAGGTCCGATTCGACTCGGCCTCCGCCCGCACGTTGTGAAGGATCTGATCGCTGCTCTTGAACTCGATCACCTGGTCGCTCTGCACGGCCAGAAGGTGCGGGACGAAGACACATCCCGCCTGGTCCATTCTCGCCGGCTCCGCGGGCGGGGCAAAGACACGATCCCCGAGTCCCGAGGCGACCCGCACGTAAACGTTGCGAAGTGTGCCGCCGGAATTGACGATGACATCCTCGCTGAGATTTTTGTGTCCCGGCCTGGCGCAGGACGGCTCGCCGGTCATGTTCATTGATTTGCGCTCGGGAGGCGTGCCGCGGAAGGTGGCGTAGCCTTCGACCGAGGCCGAGCCGATCACCTCGCCAGCCCGAATGGCGCCGGGGGGCGATGGGGGGGGCTCGCTGAGGCTGCCACCGCAGCCCCAGATCACAACGGCGAGAAAGGATGCGAAGCACACCCTCTGCAGGATCGACGTCACGGAGCAACGGCGGATCGTTTCACGAATCGATGTCATGGCAGCGCCGCCACACTATGCGAGCGACTTGCGCGTGTCAATAAGGCGCCGGGGACGTATCAGGGGAGGGCGACTCCGCGGTACATCTGGCGCAGTGAGCGGGGGCCCCAGGGCATCTCGTACCGTTCGAGCGATGCGATCCGCAGCCCGGCGTCGCGGATCAACTCGTCGATAGGGAGATCGAGACGACAGCCGCCGGCCAGCAGGCGTTGCAGCGGTGTCAACCGCTCCTGGCGCCGGGCCAGGCGCGGATCCTCGGCGCGCCCATGCTCCAGGAAGAGAAAGCGGCCATCCGGCTTGAGCACGCGGCGGATCTCGCGTAGCCCGGCTCGGGGATCGGGCAGGCTGCAGAGGGTCCAGTTGGTGACCACCGTATCGAAGGTGTCGTCGACCATCGGTAAAGCTTCCGCGCGGCCGCAGAGAAGGTCGACCGGAAACGGGCTCGATCGCGTGCGCCGGGCAGCCCGGCGATTCATCCCCCGGTTCGGATCGATGGCGACGAGGCGCGTGAGCGTGGAGCCGGCATCCGGGTAAGCCGGAAGCGATGCCCCGAAGCCGAAGCCGATCTCAAGCGCGCGCCCGCGCGCCTGCCCCAGCGCGACGCGGCGCTGTTCCAGGAAGATCGGCCGACCGAGCACGAACTCCATCAGCCGCGGCAGGATCCTCTCGCGGTAAATGCCCATGGTGGAATCGCTCCGTTCGTGGCGTCAGGGTACCATGGGGCGGAGGAGGAAGCGTGTCCGCGCCGTCGACGGTGGCGAAACGTCTCGAGACGATCGGCCGGGGTGTCCTGCGCCTCGTGGTCCACGATGAACGGATCGATCACCAGAGCAACGGATATGCGGTGATCGAGAACGGTGTGATCACCGTCATCGACCCGCTGCCGGTCGTTCCCGGCCTGCTGGAGCGGCACGGGCGGATCGGTGCGATCGTCATCGCCTGCCCGAGCCACCAGCGTGCGGCGTTCGGCCTTCGCACGGCGTCCGGCGCCGCGATCCATGCCCCTGCGGAGAGTCACGGGCTTCAGGGGGAAGCGGATCATCTCTTCCGTGACGGGGATCGACTGCCCGGGGGTCTCGTGGCAGTGCACGCGCCAGGGCCGTCGGGGCCGCACTACGCTCTGCGACTCGAACGGCCACCGGGGTTTCTGTTCGTCGCCGACCTGCTGCTGAACGATTCGCGTTCCGGTATTCGGTTTCTGGAGGCGCCCCATCTCCCGGATCCGGCCGCGGCGAGGAGGAGCGTCCTGCTTCTTCTCGGCCTCCCGTTCGAGCGACTCGCGTTCGGCCACGGCGATCCGATTCTCGAGGGTGGCCGTGAGGCGATGCGCGCGGTTCTCGGCGCGGAGGGTGGCGTGAGTGGTTAAAAGGGGGATTCGCCCGACAGCAGGCGCGACAGATTGCCGGCCGGGAACTGCATGCCGATGTAGAACGGCCCGAACTCAGCGTAATCGGCGCTCGCTTCATCGAAGCGCATCTCGTAGATCAGCTTCTTGAAGACCTTCGGATCGTCGGCGAACAGGTCGACCCCCCACTCCCAGTCGTCCAGGCCGATCGAGCCGGAGATGATCTGGGTCACCTGCCCCGCGTAGCCACGGCCGATGAATCCGTGCTCGCGCATCATGGCGGCGCGTTTCTCGAAAGGGATCGTGTACCAGTTCTTGATCTCGCCGCGTCGCTTGTTCATCGGATAGAAGCAGACGTGACGGCGGCGGGGGATCTCGGTGAACAGGCGGCCGATCATCCGCTCCCGCTGGCGCTCCATCTCCCCGTCGAACGCCTTCTCGAACGGTTCGCTCCCGGTCTCGAGCCCGCGCCCGCGCAGCTCCGCATGGATCTTGCCGGTCATCTCGTACAGGCCGAGCTCGACGATCGAGACGTAGCTGGTCGTCGGCTGGAG
>JAPUIN010000274.1 GCA_027297005.1 Acidobacteriota bacterium | reverse complement strand
CCTCAGTCATGATCTCGAGAAGAAACACGCCCCGGCCGACCCGGCGGCGCGTCATGATCCGACATCTCCGGCCGGGGTTCGCGGTAACTGTACGTCCGGCTGAGGACCGTCGATGTACAGCTTCGCGCAGCCGACCGCGAGCTTCCGGACCCTCTGAATGAATCCTGTCCTTTCCGTGACGCTCACTCCGCCGCGGGCTTCGAGCACGTTGAATGTATGTGAGCAACGCAGCGCGTAATCATAAGCCGGCAACACGAGCCCGCGCTCCAGGAGCCGCTGGCTCTCCGCCTCACACTCCTGGAACATGCGCAATAGGTGAGGTACGTCGGCCTCCTCGAAGTTGTGACGCGAAAACTCCACCTCCTCGCGCATCCGGACATCGCCGTAGGACACCCCCTCGCGCCATTGCAGGTCGTAGACACTCGCGACGTCATTCAGGAACATGCAGATGCGCTCTGTACCGTAGGTGATCTCGGCGCTGATCGGTTTCAGCTCCCTTCCACCCGCCTGCTGGAAATAGGTGAATTGCGTGATCTCCATGCCGTCCATCGAAACCTGCCATCCGACTCCTGCGGCACCGAGGGTCGGTGATTCCCAGTTGTCCTCCTCGAATCGAATGTCGTGCTTCTTTGCGTCGATGCCGAAGGACGCGAGGGATCGTAGGTAGAGATCCTGCACATCCGCGGGAGACGGCTTCAGGACCACCTGGAACTGATAGTGTCGATAAAGCCGGAAGGGGTTCTTGCCGTAACGCCCGTCGACGGGACGACGCGATGGCGAGCAGTAAGCGACCCGCCACGGCTCCGGGCCGAGCACTCGGAAGAAGGTGTCGGGGTGCATCGTCCCGGCGCCGACCTCGATGTCGTATGGCTGCTGCAGGACGGCTCCCTCCCCAGCCCAGAACGCTTGCAGGGCGAGGATCAGATCCTGGAAAGTCATTCCCACCGCTCTCCCTTCGTCGGTCGAATCAGCCGCGGCCGCGCACTGCCTCCAGGACCTCGTAGCTTTTGAACCGCTTCTCAGTTAATTCGTAGAACAGGACGCGGGCGAGCGCCGCCAGCGCCTGCAGCCCGGCAGCGTCGGGGCGCTGCCCGATCAGCGCCTCCGGCGCGCTACGCTGAATCCGATCCACCGCCACGAGTGCCGCGCCGGGTAACCGGATCGCGCCGGTCTCGCTCGCTCCCCCGCAGCCTGCGCACAGGATTCCCCCCACGCGCCTCCGGTAGCTGCCGCCTCCTTCCAGAGGATTTCCGCAGCCGGCACAACAGCGGAAATCGGGGAGCACACCATGCAACCGCAATGTCCAGATCTCGAAATAGCGGGCGCCCCAGTCGAGATCGAGCCCGTCCCGCACCGCACGCAGCGAGGCGTGCAGGAGTCTGAAGAAATGCTCATCCTCCTGTTGCTCCCCGCAGAACGCGTCGGCGATCTCCGCGAAGCAGGCCAACACCGCGCCACGCTCCGGATCGGCCTGCAGATCGTAGAAGGATTCGAGTAACTCCGCCGAGTCGACGCGCGACAGGTCGATCCCCTCCTTCTCGAAGTAGCTCAGGCGCACCCGGCTCAGAAGCTCCAGGTTGCTACCGAATCGCTTCCTGCTGCGGCGGGCGCCACGGGCGACCCCTCTGACTTTTCCGACGCGACGCGTCAAGAACGTCACGACCCGGTCCGATTCCCCGAGCGGATGTGACCTGAGGACGAACGCCTCAGCCTCCCTTAATGGCACCTCTCACCTCCAGGAGCCTGTCCGGAGGACGGGTCACCTCTCGATCAGATACGGACCCGCCAGCCCGAAAAACGCCAGAAGCCCCAGCAGGTCGACTGATGTCGTCACGAACGGACTGGTCGCTACCGCCGGATCGATGTGAACCGCCTTCAGCAGCATCGGAGAGACGGAACCCACAATCGCGGCCATCAACATCGACAGGAGCAACGCAGTCCCGACGATGAGACCGGTTCGAACATTCATGCCGATGATCAACACCGCCGCCAGACCCAGGCAGGCCCCGTACAGGACTCCCAGGAGGAGGGCGATCCGAATCTCCCTGAACACAACCCAGCCGACCTGTCCAAGCGAGATGCGGCCGGTTGCCAGTCCGCGCACCATGATCGTCGCCGCCTGGGTCCCGATGTTGCCTCCCATGCCGAGAACGACCGGGATGAAGCAGACCAGCGTGATGGCCTGGCTGAGCAGCGACGTATAGTTCTTGATCAGCATCGCGGCCAGCAACCCACCAAGGAAGGCGGCAAACAGCCACGGCAGCCTGACGCTGGCCGCCTGCAGAGTCGATTTCATCATCCGCTCCTCGTCGGACGTCCCGGCGAGCTTGTAGAAGTCCTCGGTCGCCTCCTCGCGGATGACGTCCATGACGTCGTCGATGGTGACAATGCCGACGAGGGCATTCTCGTCGTTGACGACGGGAACGGCCAGGAGGTCGTACTGCGTGGCGATTTTCGCGACTTCCTCCTGATCCGTCCCGGTGCGTACAGAGATCACGTTCGTCGACATGATCTCCCTCAGGCGCGTGGCAGGCGGAACCGTCAGCAGCCGGCGAAGTGAGAGAACGCCCTGAAGGTGGTCGTGTTCGCCCACGACGTAAAGATAGAAGACCATCTCCGCCTCCTGCGCTTTCTGGACGGCCGTGATGGCATCCTGGACGAGCAATTCCTCGGGCAGTGCGAAGAAACGGGTCGTCATGATTCGACCGGCCGTCTCATCTTCGTACCCGAGAAGATCCTGGACCTGCTCGGAGGCCTCCTTGTGCATTAACGAAAGGATTCGCTCGCGCTCCTCCTCGGACCCCAGAGCGAGGATTTCGGCGACGTCGTCAGATGGCAGATTCTGCAGGACCAGGGCGACCTCCGCCGGCTCACGCCCGCTGAGCAGGTCGGTCCGCAGGGCCGGGTGCAGCTCCCCGAGAAGGAGGGCGGCCTGGTTGTTCGCCCTTTCCGCGAGGAGATGGAAGACGGTTGCCTGTTCCCCCTCGTCGAGCGATTTGAAGGCTTCCGCGAGATCAGCGGCGCGAACCTTCTGAAGGATATTGAGGAGGTGGCTGGTGGCCCCGCGGCGCAAGAGTTTCTTGACCGACTCCACCAGAAAAGCGTTGTCTTTCATGGCCTCCGCCCCGGAAAGGGTGCCATTCTAACCCAATGCTGCGTGATCTCCTATGGGACAGGAAGACCCAGATGTCGCA
>JAPUIN010000273.1 GCA_027297005.1 Acidobacteriota bacterium | reverse complement strand
ACTTCCCCGGAGTCGGCAACCCCTGACGGCGTCCTCTTCGAAGAACGCACCTCGAGCTGCCGCAGGACGCGCGCCGTCCAGGCCATGAAGATCACGGATGACAGTGTGCTCGCGCAGATCAGCCCGACGATAATCCCGTGGAGCACCGGCTCACCGATCTCGATGGCGATCGCGCGTCCCATCCAGGCGGCGGGCGGGGCGAGAACGGCATAACGCAGGATCGCCATCGCCAGACCCGGCCACCCGCGCTGCATCCCCTCGAACGCAGGGCGGAGCAGGTGGAACGGGATCATCACGAGACAGGTGAGAGGGCAGAGCCAGAGGGCCACGCGGGTCAGATCGGCCGTCACCTGCGACTCGGTGAGGAGGTGAGCGATCGCCCCGGCGCTGAATCCCAGAGCCGGCGTCATGATCACCACGCAATAGGCCGCCCCGATCAGGACCACCTCCCGAAGACCCCGCCGCACCGCCAGGAGATCCCCCTCACCGAAGCGTCGCGCCACGAACGGCAGGACGGCGACCGAGGCGGCGATGATCGGCATCAGTGCGAACAGCATGACCCGGTAAAAGATGCCGTAGGCGGCGATCGATGATGTCGCGTGCGGCTGGTCGGTCAGCAGCCAGTTGACGAGCGAGGCCTCCACCGCCATCAGACAGAAGCTGAGAGCTGCCGGAACGGCGAGAGACATGATCGATCGGAACGGGTGGGGGTCGAGTGTCGGCGACGTATCGAGCCTGCTCGCCCTGCGCGCCGCCTCATGCCTCGCCGCCACGCGCAGCGCATAGATCAGCCCACCGAACCGCCCGAGCACCGTCGATAGCGCAATACCGAAGATCCCCCAGCCGAAAACGAAGGTGAAGACGGTATTGAGGACGACGTTGATGACGTTCGACCAGATCCCGGCCCACATCGTCGAGCGGGTGTCATGGTGTGCCTTGATGATCGAGTCGGGCACGATGGACCAGAAGGCGGTGAACGCCGAGCCGCCAATCAGGACTCCGCCGTAGACCGCGAACAGCCGGGCCGTGTGCGGCTCCAGCCCGACATAGTCTGCCCCCAGATAGACGGCCGCCGCGAGCGCGCAAAACAGTGGCACCAGACCCCACGCGATCCGTCGTCCCACCGACAGAAGTTGTTCGATGCGGTTCCCCTCGCGCGCGCCCATGGCGCGAGAGAGGCAGGAGGTCAGGCCGGTCGACACGCCAACCCAGCAGGCGACCAGCAGAAACTCCAGCGGGATCGAGAACCCGATGGCGGCGACCGCGGAATCACCGAGGAAGGCGGCGTAGACCGTGTCGACGAACGTGAACAGCGAGCGCATCCAGAACGACACGACGAGTGGCGCCGCCATACGGAGGATCGAGGGCGAGGTTGAGCCCGATCCGGGTCGACCGGTGTGGCCCGACGTGCGAGTCATGGAGAGGAGATGATACCGCGTTCGAGGTTTTGTTCATCCCCCGCCGGCACGAGAATCCGGCATCGGCACTCGACGGTCATCGATTCCTTCGGATCGGTCGGGCCGGATGATCAGGAATTAACGCGTTTTTCACCAGGCTCCTGTTGTGACCGCAGATCGAGCCACCCTGAGGGCGGGTTCAAGGATACATGAGAAGAAAGATCGCGGGCAGCGCACCGGTGCGGTCCGACCCTTCTTTCAGGTACGATCGGTGGCGGGAGGTGCCAGGTGGGCTCGCGAGCGTCGCGCAGGCAGGTGCCGGAGAAAGAGCGGGTGAGCCGGATGAGCATCCGGATCGAACCTGCCGATGCCGGGAAGACTCTGCAATCGGTCCTGCGCGATCGACTCGCATGCAGCCACGCCGTGGCGCGGGGACTCATCGACGCCGGAACGATCCGCGGAATACCGGCGGTCCGGCCGCGTGATTATGCCCGCCGGGTCATCGTGGGGGAGCGGTTCGAGATCATGCGCGATCCCGATCGCCGGTATCGTCCCGAAGCACGCGCCCGTTCCGGTCGCGGATACCGGGTCATCCATCAGGACCGCCATCTTCTGGTGGTCGACAAGAATCCCGATCTTCTGACGGTGCCGACCACCCTCAGGGATGAGGAGAGCCTGGTCGAGCGGTTGCTCGAGGGGGAGCGGCGGCGCGGGGTCAGAAGGCCGTATTTGTTCGCCCTGCACCGGCTGGATCGGGACACTTCGGGTCTGCTCCTCTTCGCCCGCACTCGTCCCGCGTTTGAGGGACTCCAGACCCAGTTCCTGGAACGGGCGGTGGAGCGGGAGTACCTCTGTGTCGTTTTGGGGATGCTCGAGAAGGAGGAGGGACGGTTCACGAGCCGCCTCGCCGAGGATCCGAAGAGCCTCAAAATGCGCTCGGTCGGTCGCCAGCGGGATGGGAAGGAAGCGATCACCGAGTACGCTGTCGACGAGCGGCTGCCCGGCGCAACGGTCGTCGCGGTCCGGCTCCTGACCGGCCGGAAAAACCAGATCCGCGTCCAGTTCGCCGAGGCGGGGCATCCTCTCATCGGCGACCGTCGTTACGGGAACCGCTCGCCGCTGATCCGACGAACGGCGCTGCATGCCCGGAGGCTGGGGTTTCTGCATCCCGCGACGCGGCGACGGGTCTCCTTCGCCTCGCCGATCCCACGGGACATGCGCCGGCTGATCCGGTCTCTCCGAGCGGTCCGGGGCCCTGGTTAGGAGCCTGTCCGGGTATCGCGTGGGGCCGCGCGCAATACCCGGACAGGCTCAGGGGCGCGGTGGGGCCCACGGACGAGGGGGGGTGGAGCGTGCCGGCAATGGTCGGCGGCCTCCACGAACGCGTTTTGCAGTATCCTGATGGCTGCATTTGTCGAGGTGCCGATGAGTCCAGCGTCCCGGAATAACTCGAAGAAGGATTCCCTGACCATCACCGACAACCGCACAGGGAATGTTTACGAGATCCCGATCAAGGAAGGTGCGATCAGCGCCCTCGATCTGCGCCAGATCAAGTCCTCACCCGACGATTTCGGCCTGATGAGCTATGACCCCGCATTCAGCAACACCGCCGCCTGCCGCAGCCACATCACCCTGATCGACGGAGACAAAGGTGTTCTGAACTATCGGGGTTACCCGATCGAGCAGCTCGCCGAGCACAGCAACTACCTCGAGACGGCCTACCTGATCCTGTACGGTGAGCTTCCCGACCGCACGCAGTACGATGAATGGGAGCACGCCATCATCCATCACACCATCCTGCACGAGAACATCAAGAAATTCCTGGCCGGATTCCGGTACGACGCCCATCCGATGGGGATGCTGATCAGCAGCGTGGCTGCCCTCTCGACCTTCTACAAGGAGGCCAGTCGGATCTTCGATGCTCCGCTGCGGCGCAGCCAGCAAATCCGTCTGATCGCGAAGGTTCCGACCCTCGCGGCGTTCGCCTACCGGGACAGCGTCGGGCTTCCGTACGCCTATCCCGATAACGATCTCACGTATGCCGGTAATTTCCTCAACATGATGTTCAAAATGACGGAAGTGAAGTACCAGCCCAACCCCATCCTGGAGCGCGCTCTCGACCTGCTTTTCATCCTGCACGCCGATCACGAGCAGAACTGCAGCACCCACGCGATGCGCGGGGTCGGCTCGGCCCATGTTGATCCCT
>JAPUIN010000272.1 GCA_027297005.1 Acidobacteriota bacterium | reverse complement strand
GTCGTCAACACCCACTGGCACGGCGACCATACGGGCGGCAATGAGAATCTCGGAAAGGCCGGCGCCCTCATCGTGGCGCACGAGAACGTCCGCAAGCGGATGAGCGTGGAGCAGTTCATCGAGGCGTTTGATACGCGTACGCAACCATCCCCCGTGGCGGCGCTCCCGGCCATCACGTTTACGGACGAGGTGACGTTTCACTGGAACGACGACGTGCTGCGCGTCATCCACGTCGAGGCGGCCCACACGGACGGCGACTCGATCATTCTGTTCGAGAAGGCCAACGTCGCCCACCTGGGCGACATCTTCTTCAACGGAATGTACCCGTTCATCGACGCCAGCACGGGCGGCCGGATCGAAGGGATCATCGCGGCCATCGACCGGATCCTCGATCTGATGAAGCCGGACACGACGATCATTCCCGGACACGGCCCCCTGGCGAGCGTCAAGGAGTTGCGCGACTACCGCGCCATGCTGGTGAAGGTGCGGGATCGGATCCGGCCCCTCATCGACGCCGGGAAGAACCGCGACGAAGTGATCGCGGCGAAGCCGACGAAGGACCTCGACGAAACCTGGGGCGGAGGGTTCATGAAGGCCGACGTCTGGGTTGGGATCGTGTTCGATTCAATGGTGGCCCGCTAACCTGAATTTCTCACCATAATTCTGCTGCGAGTTCCCACCATGACAGCTAACTGCACGGTCTCACGACGTCTCCCGGCGAGAAACCCAGGGCAGGGGCCTGAACGGACCCGATCGCTCACTCCCTGTCCTCGATAATGAACTCCAGGCGCCGGTGCGCTTCGCGCAGGGCCTCCTCGACCTCATCCGGCCGGGAGCCGCGCGCGAACAGAAACCCCAGGTAGCTCGATCCCTCCGGCAGCGGGACGAGCGGCCTGCCGAGGGTGGCGCTGATCGACAGGTCGACGATGCCGGGAACGGCGCGCGCCTCCCCGAGTCCCCTCACCTCACGCAGCGTTCCGGCGCGCGGGATCGGAATCATCATGACGCCCGATGGTCGTCTCTCGCGCTCGAGGCGCGCGACGTCCCGCCCCAGCGCATGCATCAGGATCAACTCCTCAAGCGACCGTCCGGTTCCGAATCTCAAAGCGCGCGAGCAGAGGCCGCCGATTGAACGGGCCGCCATCTCGATCACCGTGACCTCCTCGCCGTCGACTCGTAGCTCGGCGTGAATCGGCCCCTCGACGAGCCCCACGGCACGCGCCGCCGCGGCGGCCGAACGCACCAGTCTTCGTCGCGCACCAGCAGGAAGCCTCGAAGGGGTGACGTAGATCGTCTCCTCGAAGAACGGGCCGTCGAGCGGATCCGGCTTGTCGAAGATCGCCAGCACCTTGAGTCGCCCACCCGACAGGAGCCCCTCCAGAGCGACCTCCGCCCCGGGGGCGAACTCCTCGACCAGGATCCCGCGCGCGGCCTCGGGATCCTTCTCCCGGATCTCGGGGCGCGCGAGCAGGTCGCGGATGCGACAGAAAGCGGAGGCGAATTCCACCGGCGTGTCGGCGCGGATGACACCACGGCTGCCCGACAGGAAGAGCGGCTTGAGCACGCAGGGATATGGCGCCTCACGCGCCGCGGCGGCCTCGTCGGCGCGCACCTCGTGGACGCGGTGTCGCGGCGTCCGCACGCCAGCATCCTGCAGCCGCGTCCTGAGCAGATCCTTCCGGCCGGCAATTCCGGCCGCGGCCGGCGGATTGTGCGGCATTCCGAGCCGCGAGGCCGCCTCGGCGGCGACCACCGCTGTCGCATCGTCCGTCGGGACGATCGCGCGGAGGGGCCGGGTCAATGCGAACCGGACGATCTGGTCGGCGGCCTTTGCGGGGGAAGCAATATCGACGGTCAGGGTACCCGCGGGCTGCAGGCCTTCGAACGCCTGCCGCCTCTCCGATCCGACGGTAGACTCGACACCCAGCCGCCGCGCCGCTTCGAGGAAATCGTGGGCGCGGTAGGTGGTCGTGGGAAGCAGGAGCAGGACGCGGGGCTTCCCCCGATGCGCGGCGGCCCCTCCGGCTCGCCGCGTGCGGGTCGATCCGCGCTTCGCCGTGCGGCGCGTCCGCCGTGGCCGGACGGACGGACGGGTCAGACGCGCTCCTCGATCGGCACGTATTCGCGCCGGGCGGGGCCGACATAGATCTGGCGCGGGCGGGCGATCTTCTGATCCTGGTCGAGAAGCATCTCCTCCCATTGCGCCAGCCATCCCACGACCCGGGGAATGGCGAAAAGGACGGGGAACATCTCGGTCGGGAACTTCATGCTCTGATAGATCAGCCCCGAGTAGAAGTCGACGTTCGGGTAAAGCTTACGCTCGATAAAGTAGTCGTCCTGCAGAGCGATCCGCTCCAGTTCCAGCGCGATCTCCAGCAGCGGATTCGGCCCGGTCACTTCGAACACCTGATCCGCGATGTTCTTGATGATGCGGGCCCGCGGATCGTAATTCTTGTAGACGCGGTGCCCGAAACCCATCAACCGGCCCTCACCAGACTTCACCTTCTTGACGTAGTCCGCGACCTTCTCCTTCGAGCCGATTTCGTTGAGCATCCGCAGGACCATCTCGTTCGCTCCGCCGTGCAGCGGGCCGTACAGCGCCGAGACGGCCGCCGCGACTGCCGAGTAGGGATCAACATGGGCCGAGCCGACCCCGCGCATCGCGTGGGTGCTGCAGTTCTGCTCGTGATCGG
>JAPUIN010000271.1 GCA_027297005.1 Acidobacteriota bacterium | reverse complement strand
TCACGAGCTGCGAGTCGACGCCGCTTGATTCCAGGCTGGCGATCGCCGCCTCGTCGATGTTGTAGGAGTAGTCATCCATGCTCTCTTCGACGAGGTTCTCCTGCATGGCCGTGAAATCCTCTTCAGAGATCTCGCCGATTTCTGCATCGGTATCATTGTCGTGCAGCTTGATCATGGTCCTCCCTCTCCGCCGCCATCTCCGGGCGGGACGTCACCCATCCTGAATGTCAACAGATAGATCAACAGCGCCGCGGCCCCGAGCAATGCCGCAACACCGCGCCAGACGCTTCCGGCCCCCGCGACTCCCCGAAATTCCCAGATGGCGTAGAAGGCGAAAAACACGACCGCCGTACCGATCAGGATCCGGTGAGCCGTGATCAGTCTCATCGCGCTTCAGATCCCTGAGCGCAGGCGGTCGCCGAGGGACGAGGGAAGTCCCTTGGCGAGAATTTTCCGGCGCGTCTCCTCGACTGCGTACTCGACCCGGTGCACCGTAAACGTGCCGGCTTCCTCGTCGTAGAGCGCGAAGCTGCATTTCGGATTACGATCCCGCGGCTGCCCGATGGATCCAGGATTGAACATGTGACGGACGCCCTGCTGCAGCACCACCTGGACGAGATCTCCGCGCAGCAGCCGTCCCTCCACTTGCTCGCCATCCCGCGTGAAGACCGCAGGAAAATGCGTGTGCCCGAAGAAACACAGCTCGAAACCGATCAGCTCGAAACACCGGGACGCCTCGCGAACGTCGAGGAGATAAGTGTCCTCGTCAAGCGGCGTCCCGTGCACCAGCAGGCGATCGGACGCGAACGGCACGGGGCCGCGGGGGAGTGACGCGAGATACTCCAGGTTCTCGGCACGCAATGTCCGGTGGGTCCACTCGACGGCGAGGCGCGCAGGAAGGTTAAAATCATGGGGCTCCGACAAGCCCGCGGCGACGCGATCGTGGTTCCCGCGAATGATCGTCGCGTTGTCCATTCCCCTCAGCGCATCGAGGATCGCGTTCGGGTCGACGCCATAACCGACGAGATCCCCCAGAACGAGAACCCAATCATACCCCAGCTCCCTCGCCGCCCCGAGCGCGGCTTCGAACGCCTCCAGGTTTCTGTGCAGGTCCGACAGGACGAGATAGCGCATCAGAGAAGGGCCGCGATCCGCTCGGCGACCTGCTCGGGGCTCAACCCCTCCGCGTCGACGTTCAGCGGAGCAGAGCGATAGGACGAGAGACGACTGCGATAGAGGGTCTCCGCCTCCGGCACGCTCCCGAGCAGTGGACGCGAAGATCCTGAACGGCAACGCGCGAGGGCCACCTGCAGCGGAAGTCGCAGCCAGACCGCACGACCCATGGCGTCGATCAGGGCACGCGTTTCCTCGCGGGCATAGGACCCGCCTCCGCACGCCACGATCAACCGACCGCGGCCCCTGAGCGAGGCCAACGCGGAGGCCTCAGCATTCCGAAAGTACCCCTCACCATCTCGCTCGAAGATCTCTGCGATGCCGCGCCCCTCGATCCCCTCGATCTGCTCATCCAGGTCGATGAAATCCCAGCCGAGCAGGCGCGCCAGGCTCCTCCCGGTGGTCGTCTTGCCAGCCCCCATGAAGCCGATGAGGAAAATGGGACCGCGCGCCACTTTCATGCCCCGACCCCCGACGCCCCTCTAGGAGGCGACGACGGCCTCCTCCTTGCGATCGAGCAATCGATCCAGAAGCCCGGTGTGAATGTTTCCGCGGATGAAATCGGGATCGTTGAGGATCCGCCGATGCAACGGGATATTGGTCTTCACACCCTCCACGACCATGAATTCGAGTGATCGGCGCATCCTCGAGATCGCCTCCATGCGATTGTTGCCGCGCGTGATCAGCTTGGCGATCATCGAATCATAGAATGGGGGAATGCGGCACTCCGTGTGAGCCGCCGTATCGATCCTCACACCCGGGCCACCCGGCAGATGGAAGGTCGTGATGGTCCCGGGCGACGGCTGGAAGGTCACCGGGTCCTCCGCGTTAATGCGGCATTCGACGGCATGACCGCTGTGGACGATATCCTCCTGCCGGAAGGCCAGCGATTCGCCCGAGCTGATCTTGATCTGTTCCTTAATCATGTCGATGCCGGTCACCGTCTCGGTCACCGGATGTTCCACCTGAATCCGGGTGTTCATCTCAATGAAGTAGAAGCGACCATCCTCGTCGAGCAGGAACTCGATAGTACCGGCGTTCTCGTATCCGCATGCCCGCGACAGCTTAAGCGCCGCCTCGGTCATTCGCCGCCGCACCTTAGGTGTGATGGCCGTCGACGGCGACTCCTCCAGAATTTTCTGGTGGCGCCTCTGAATGGAGCACTCACGCTCCCCCAAGTGAACCATATTGCCGAACGAGTCGCCAAGGATCTGGATCTCGATGTGGCGTGGATTCTTGATGTACTTCTCCAGATAAACGTCCGGCACCGCGAACGCCGCCTTCGCCTCGCTGCGTGCGATCGGGAGTGCGGCCAGAAGCTCGGCGTCCGAGCCGGCGATCCGCATTCCGCGCCCGCCTCCTCCGGCCGTTGCCTTCACGATGATCGGGTAGCCAATCTGCTCGGCAATCCGCCGGGCCTCCTCATCGTCATGGACGGTTCCCGGGCTGCCAGGAAGCACCTGAACACCGGCCGCCAGCGCCGTTTCGCGCGCCTTCGCCTTGTCACCCATCAGTCGCATGACCCCGGGACTGGGGCCGATGAACCGTATCTTGCAGTCACCGCAGACCTCTGCGAAATGCGCCGACTCGGCGAGAAATCCGTACCCGGGATGGATGGCATCGGCGTCGGTGATCTCGGCGGCGGTGAGAACTGCGCCGATGTTCAAGTATGAGTCGGTGTTGCGCGGCGGCCCGATGCAGACGTTCTCATCGGCGAATTTTACATGAAGCGAGTCGGCATCCGCCGTTGAGTGCACGGCGACGGTCTGGATACCGAGCTCGCGGCACGCCCAGATGATCCGAAGCGCGATCTCACCCCGGTTGGCGATCAGGATCTTTTTGAACATGGGGAGGAATATCTCCGCTCACGAGACAGTCCGGATCTTGAACAGCGGCTCGCCGTATTCGACCGGCTGCCCGTTGGAGACGAGAGATTCCACGATTTCACCGTCACAGTCCGACTCGATCTCGTTCATGAGCTTCATGGCCTCGACAATGCACAGGACCTGACCCTTGCTGACGCGATCGCCCGTCTCGACGAACGCCTTCGCACCCGGTGAGTTGGAGCGGTAAAAGGTGCCGACGATTGGCGATTTGATCAGATGGATATCGGGCGATTCCTCCGGCGCCGCCGTTGCGGGCGGGATGAGCGTCGCCGTGGTGACGGCCGGCACAGCCGGCATCACCGCCTGCACACCCGGCCCGGCCGGACCGTTGCCACTTATGGTCATCCGCTTGACGAGCTTGATCTTGAACCCGTCGCGCTCGAGCTCGAACTCGACGAAGCTGCTCTTCTCGACATACTCGATCAGATCCTTGAGCTCACCGTCCAGTCGTCCCCCGCCCACCAAGATTCTCCGGTTTCCGCGCTCGACGTTTCCTGCGCCTTCCGCGGCCGTGCCGTGTCCGGCGGGTCGTCCGCTCCGCACGCGCCCTCTCAACGGATCGTTTCCTGAAGCATCAGGCCGACCCGCCACGTCTCGTAGCGGGCCTGACCGGGAATGCAATCATTTCCGGCGACGACGCATAGATAGTAGTCGGAGCCCAGCGATCGTAAAATGATGATCCCCGATTGCGAGCTGATCATGATCTCGTCGGGCTGATCCCCGGGGTGCGCCTCCATGGACGACCTGGCGCGCTTGACGATATTCACCCCCTCCGCGGAGGCCAGATCCATGTTGAAAAGATCCTGCGTTGTGACCTTCTCGACCGCAATCCCGTCCAGACCGACGACCGACGCGCCGATCGAGCCGGGGATCCGGTCAAGAACCTGCTGCAGCATCATTCTCACCGCACGGATCCTCCAGTCGGTCCGGGCTCGGGGCGCCGAATGATCCCAAGCCACTTTTCGAGCCGATTGATCGTCTCTCGACGACGCTGCGGCCCGGCAGCTGCGTCGAGTCGGCCCGGCTGCAGGGCGAGCGCCAGGGCGGGAGGCACGACCATGTCGCTTTGCGTCGGTGGATCGGGAACGGCGGTCGACTCCTCCATCCGACCACCCGCGAAATCCATCTCCCCACCGATCCCTTCGGTCAATTCTCCCAGACGTCGGCGCGCCCTCACGTTGCCGGGATCGACCCCCAGCATAGAACGGTAGACCTCGACGGCCCTATCGACGAGTCCCTGCCTGAGATACAACTCAGCCAGTGTATTGGTCTGCAGGGCGTCGGGCTCCTCATCGTCACGGCCCCCCCCCCACCCGCTCTCCGATGTTCTCGGAATCACTCCACTCGCCAGTGGCAGGGCCGGCAGGGAAGGCGGAGGATCGATCGACGGGGACGGGATCGGCGA
>JAPUIN010000270.1 GCA_027297005.1 Acidobacteriota bacterium | reverse complement strand
TCGTCGGTCGTTGCGGGCGGGTCTGATTCTTCCTGGTTCGGATCGGCCGGGGCATCCTCTTCGTCGCGGGACGCGAGGGGCTCCGTCTCCTCGTCACGGGGCATAACCGGTTCGGACTCCTTATCCTGGAGCGCGGCCGGCGCAGGCGGGCCAGACTCCTCCTCGGTTCTCGCGGGCGGGGCAGTCACCTCTTCGGACGACGTGGGTGGGTCGGCAACCTCTTCACTCCCCTCGGACGGAACGGCGTCATCCCCACCGGCTGCGAGCGGCGCACTCTCCTCTTCACGCGACTCGAACGATTGGGACTCAGGCTCCGGGGGGGCGGCCGTCGCGGGCTTGCCGTCGGAGATATCGAGCAGAACTTTCCCGAGCGGACCCCGCTCCACCGCCTCGTGGGCTGCCGTGGCCGCCTCGAGTGGATGGCGCTCGGCGATACGGTGGCGCAGTTCACCACTGGCGAGCCAACTCGAGATGTCGGCGACCGCACCCTGTTTGGCGCTCTCGGGCATGCTGAAGACGACCACGAATCGCACGGTCACGCTTCCGTACAGCATTTCGTAGAACGGGATCGCCGGCTGCGGCGCCGCCTCGGACGCATAGGTCGCGATGAAGCCGTTCGGTTTGAGCACCGCCAGCGCCGTTTTGAGGTTGCCGCCGAACTCGACCTCGATGATGCGCTCGATCCCCTCCCCGCCGGTGATCTCCTTGACGCGCGCGGCGACGTCTTCCGTTTTATAGTTGATCACATGGTCGGCGCCGTACTCCGACGCGATCGCCGCCTTTTCGTCCGAGCTGACCGTCGCGATCACCTTTGCCCCTTCGAGCTTGGCGAACTGAATCGCGTACCCTCCCACCGCGCCGGCCCCACCGGTGACCAGGATCGTCTCGTCGGAGACCGGACCATCGGCAAACACCGAGAAGTGCGCTGTGATCGCCGGGATCCCCAGGCATGCCCCCTCGGCGAAGTCGGTGCCGGCCGGCAGCTCGACGGCCCGGCGGGCCGGGATCGTCACGTACGCCGCTGCGGTGCCGAACGCCCGGCCCCACTGCGCCTCGTAGATCCAGACCCGCTCACCGAGGCGTGAATCGGGCACGCCCGAACCGACCCGATCGATCACCCCGGCCCCATCGTTGTGGGGGATCACCTTCGGAGCCGGCATAGGGCTGCGCGACCCGCTTCGCCGCTTCACGTCGACCGGGTTGATGCCGGAGGTGGCGACGCGAACGCGTACCTCCCCCTTCCCCGGGGCGGGAGCGTCGTCGGTCTCGCCCGCCGTCAGGACCTCGGAGGCAGGTCCTGCCTTCTCGTACCAGATCGCTTTCATGAGGGCCCCAGCTTACACCAGGTCGGCCGGCGTCGTGCGCGGGGGGGGAGGCACCAGGCGTGAAATCGAGGGGCGCAGGTCCGGGAATGCCACTAGACTATCCCGCACCATGAAACTTGACCGAGTACCACTCGCGCTGACCCTCCTGATGCTGGTGGTGATCGGCTTCGCCGCCTTCGTCCCTGAGATACCGGGGGTCTACGGCTCGCCTCATCCCGATTTCCCCGGCATGTTGCGCGGCGGCCCGGGACCGGAGCGCCACGACGGTATCCTCTGGATCGGGTGGCTGTTCGGACTGCTGCAGATCGCGCTGTTTGTGACCCTGATGATCATCGGGGCGCGCAGGGGCGGGCGGCCGAGCGGCGCGACTGTTCCCCTTGTATTCTGCGGCGCCATTCAGGCCGCCGTCTGGACCTCGATCGTTCTCACCTACCGAGGCGCGATGCAGGACGGCGCGGGCGCATTCATCCTCGCCTTCCCGATCCCCTCGGCGATCCTTCTGTACGTCTTGTGGCCCCTGATGGGCCTGTTCACCCTCTGCTTCGTCGTCGGCTTCCGGCGCTGGGTGCTCTCCGATGAGGACCTCGCCGCGTTCGAGCGACTGGTGGCCGCGCGCGCGCGACGCGAGAATGGCGACTGATGGAGTCGCTGCGCACCCCGATTATCCTGACCTGCGTCACCCTTTACATGGTCCTGTGCATCGGGATCGGATTGTGGGCGCTGCGACGCACCCGCTCGCCGCGCGACTTCTTCATGGCGGGACGCAATCTCGGCGTTCTCGTCACCGGCATCGCGATCTATTCCAGCCTGATGAGCGGCTTCGGCTTCGTCGGCGGGCCCGGCCTCGTCTACTCGATGGGGATGAGCTCGATCTGGATCGTCATCACCACCGCCCTCGGGTTCGCCATCAGCGACTTTCTCGTGGCGAAACGCCTGCGCCTGTTTGCCGGGCTGTTCGACACCATCTCGCTGCCGGACGCCGTTGCCGCCCGCTACGGCCGCGAGAGCACCCGCCTGCTGACCGCCATCGCCATTCTGCTCGGCGTGATGGGGTACCTGGCGACGCAGATCCTGGCGATGGCGACGGTGCTGCAGAGCATCCTGTGGAACACGACCTTCGCCTCGGAGATCAGCCTGGCCGCCTGCGTCGTGATCTCCTGCACCGTGCTGGTTTTCTACTGCGTCACCGGCGGGATCATCGCGGGTGTTTACACCGATCTGTTCCAGGGGATCATCATGGCGGTCGCCGGTGTTCTGATCTTCATCACCGCGTTAATGGCTGTCGACGGAGGGCCGGTGGTCGCGACGACCCTGATCCTCGAGGACAATGCCGAATCGATCGGGCCGTGGGGCACCCTCGGTATGCTGGGGTGCCTTTCGTGGTTCTTCATGTTCGCCATGGGAAATGCAGGCCAGCCGCACCTCTTGACCAAGGGGATGATGATCCGCCAGGTCCGCGACTACCGCTACATTCCGCTGGTCACCGTCATCGGCTACACCCTGACGGCGCTGCTCTGGGTCGGGATCGGGTTGGTGATGCGGGCGCTCGTGATCCAGGGGACCCATCCTCCGCTTTTGACACCGGACGCGGCGGCGCCGGAGTTTCTGCAGAACTACGCCCACCCGCTTCTCGCCGGGATCGTCATCGCCGGCCTGTTCGCCGCAATCATGTCGACGGCGGACGGATTCCTCAACATCGGGGCCGCCGCGGTCGTGCACGACATTCCGCGTGCGCTCCGCGGCCGCCCGCTGAACAACGAACTGTTCTGGGCGCGCACCGCGACCGTGGCGATCGCCGTCGTGGCAGCGCTGTTCGCGCTTTACTCACACTACGAGAACGCGCGCCTCGTCGCTCTGCTGGGGGTGTTCGGCTGGGGAACCTTCGCTGCCGCCCTCGTCCCGACCGTGGCGATCGGATTCAACTGGAAACGGGCGACCCCGCTCGCCGCGAACGTCGCCATCGTCGCGAGCCTCATCGTGAATTTCGGAATCGAGGTCTTCGACATCACGTTACCACACCAGATCCACGGCGGCACGCTCGCGCTCCTGTTGTCGCTGACCCTGTTCTTCGGGATCTCACTCGCCTCGAAGCCGCCCCGCCTCGATCCGGACATCGAGGCGGTGATGGACCTGTAGTGCTCCGCTTCGCGGAAGTCTTCTCCAATATTGTGCGGGCCCCTGTGCTCCCCGATGGGAACGCCCAGGAACGGCTGATCAGGGCCGATGGACGGACGCCCGATTCGCTGCCGCGGGAAACACAGAATCTGTAGTTGACGCGCGACTTCCGACCACAGTATAAAGTCTTCACATCTGTCGACTACAGGCACAATCTACGCCGGCTGTGAAGACCCAAGGAGGGATCCATGCTGAACCTCGTTCGGATCGTGGGGATCGGTCTTTCTTTCCTGCTGCTACCGTCCCTCGTACTCTCCGGTCCATCGGTGTTTCCCTGGAAAGCAGAGTTCAGTGAGAACTCTTCCTCATCCCTCGCGGAGGTGCACGAAACCCTCTACGCAAGCAACGTCGCTGGACTCGCAGCCCGTTCAGTCTCCGGGCTCGTCTGGAGGGAGGAAGACCTCGAACTCAAGATTCAGTCAGGGACCATCTTTCTGGAACCTCCCATCGAGGGAATCACTGTAGGAGCCTTCTTCGAGGGAGACGCAACGATCTCCTACCGTCCCCGCTCGGCGGCCGGCCGGACAATGCTGCAGATGTACCTCGATCGTGAAGAGATTGTGGACTACCCGATCGGAACGGCGTACCTGTTCTCCTTGAGAACGGACTCGCCCCTCGCCTCGTTGAGGGATTCCGATCCCGGTGGCGCACCATCTTCACCCGTGTCGGTCGACACCTATCTGAGTGATAAGTCCGCCATGCGGCAGTTGGGTCTCGATCTCACCTGGCTATTTTTGAACCGGGCAGGTCCTGCCGAAGGCGCCTCCTACGTCCTCTTCCCCATGAATGAAATCCGCACGAAGCGCTCCGAGGAAGCTCGCATCCTCTATACATTCAATCCCATGGACGAAGTCGAACTGTCCGTATTCGGCCATGAAGAAATGGTCGCCATGAAACCATACAAGTTCAGGTTTTACACGCTCGTCTCCTATCCGCCTCACCAGGGATCCACCGGTATGATTGATGTCGAGCGCACGCTGGTGAAACTTTCTCAGGGCCATGGTGCCGAAACAGCGGCGCAGGAGACTGAGATTCAGTATCAGAGCGCTAGGGGATTGAAAAGCCTGCGATTCGATCTGACACCTCAAATGGCGATCACGAAAGTGACCGGCCCCGAAATCCGGATTGTTCTTGCAGTGGCAGCATCTCAAGAACAATCCGGATTTCGATCAGACATTCCTGGTATCACTGGACGGGTATCCCATCCCCTCCGAGACCACCACTTCCTCGATCACCATCTGGTCCAGCGGGGTTCTCTTCGAGCCATGGTTCAGTTCCTTCGTTCTCATTGACGAAGATGACTGGTGTCCGAATCCCTCTGTGCGGAACCCACAGGATGACGGGCACTATGAACTCGACCTTACCATCCCCAAGAAGTTCTCCGGGATCGGGGTTGGCGAAAAGATACTGGATGAGGTCAATGGCAGACTCAGGCACATCGTTTACCGCACCACCAACCCGACGAAGAGTTCCACGCTCTATATCGGGGATTACCGCGCCATCAAGGGGATCGCGGACGACATCGAGGTCGAACTGTTTCAGCATCGCACCAATGTGGCCCAAAGAAAAAACGCCAAGTTCATGCTGACTGAGATTACGAATGCACTGAAAGTATTCAATCGCATGTATGTGCCCCTTGACATCAAGCACCTGAGGGTCACTTCAACCATGACCAGACATGGACGCGGCTTCGAGGGCCTGATCTTGCTGGGCGGCAGAGGAACGGAGGTCGCGGAGAGTTCCGGCGCCGATCTTTTCCGAGCCCACGAGGTTGCGCATCAATGGTGGGGGAACTACCTCCGGCCGAAGCGATGGCCCGAAGATCGGTGGCTGAGCGAAGCTTTTGCGGAGTACTCAGCCATGGAGTACTACAAGATCCGTTTCGACGACCCGGCGGCCACTATCGACATTATGACGAAGCAATGGATCCGACCACTGACAGAGGGAACGACGCATACGACCTCACTCACCGGAGAGAAGGAGGTAAAGCGAGGAGGGACGGTTTACCCGATCGCTGCCGGATTCAGTAACGTCTACACCAAAGGACCGATGGTGCTGCAGATGCTGCGCTACCTTTTCGATTCCACGCTGCAGAAAGACGCCTTCCTGCCGATGCTGCAAGATTTCCTGAAGACCTACCGTTACAAGTCGGCCTCAACCGACGATTTTCAGGCGATTGCCGAACAGCACCTCGGATCCGGACTGGACTGGTTCTTCGAACAATGGATCGAGCGGGGCGGAATCCCAATTCTCTCCTGGAAGTACTCCTTAAGCCAGCAGGAGGGAAGTTGGGTCGTCCGATTACAGGCGAGCCAGGAAAAACCACAATATCGACTTCTAGTCCCGATCTACTTTCATTTCCCCGGGAAAAAGGTGGCGATCAGGCCATGGCTGATCCAGGAGGAAACCGCTACGCGGACACTCAAACTCCCGGCGAAACCGACCAAAATTACTCTGAATGACAATCTGGAAACCCTTATCATTCTTCGACCGCTTTGAACCAAATCGCAGCCCGGTGAACCGATCCAGCTTTGATGTATATGTTTCGACGATTGCACCGCTTCCAGGTTCAGGTGGACCAGTTCTTGGGGGTGACGCCACTCGACCCCAGCGTCGAGGCGGTGATGGATCTGTAGTCACCATGCGGAGGGCGACATCATGAACCCGCGATCGGATTTGAAGGGGAAGACGCTCTTCATCACGGGGGGTGGCCGCGGGATCGGCAAGGCGATCGCGCTGCGTGCGGCGCGCGACGGCGCCAATATCGTCATTGCCGCCAAGACGGTCGTGCACCATCCGAAACTGCCCGGCACGATCCACGAAGCGGCACGCGAGATCGAGGAGGCGGGCGGCCGCGCCCTCGCCTGCCGGACCGATATTCGTGACGAGGAGCAGGTAGTCTCCGCCGTCGCGAAGGCGGTGGAGACATTCGGAGGGATCGATATCCTGGTCAACAATGCCAGCGCCATCAGTCTGGCCGGCACCCTCGACACAGTCATGAAGCGCTATGACCTGATGCACGGGATCAACACACGCGGAACGTTTCTCTGCTCGAAGGTGTGCGTGCCGCACCTCCGGAAGGGGACGAACCCCCACATCCTCAACATCTCCCCCCCTCTCAACCTGGACGCGAAGTGGTTCGCGCCGCACGTCGCCTACACGATGGCCAAATACGGGATGAGCCTGTGCGTGCTGGCGATGGCGGAGGAGTTCCGTGAGGACGGAATCGCAGTCAACGCGCTCTGGCCGCGCACGATCATCGCCACGGCCGCGGTCCGGAACCTGCTGGGCGGCGAGGAGGCGATCCGCCGATGCCGCAAGCCGGAGATCGTCGCCGACGCCGCGCACGCCATCCTGACGAAGCCGAGCCGGGGGTTCACCGGGCAGTTCCTGATCGACGACGAAGTCCTGCGCGCGGAGGGAGTGACCGACCTCGATCAATACTCGGTCGCGCCGGGAGCCGACCCGTTGCCCGATTTCTTCCTGTGAGTAGCGGCGCAGCTCCCATCACCGTGCTGTGCCATAGGGCGCCGGCGCACGCGGGCGTTGATCGTCGTCGCGCGGTCAGTCGTCCAGTGTTTTGAGCTCGCGGCGCATGATCTTGCCGGAGCCGGTCTTCGGGAGGTCGCTCACGAACTGGATGGCACGCGGTATCTTGTAGGCCGCCAGGTGCTCCCGGCAGAACCGGACGATCGAGTCGGGATCCCCCTTCGCCCCCTGCCGCAACACGATGTATGCCTTCGGGACCTCCCCTTTCATCTCGTCCTGCTTCGGGCCGACCCCCACCATCGCCACGTCGGGATGGGCCGAGACGACCCGCTCGACCTCCAGCGGATAGACGTTGTACCCCGCCATCAGGATCACGTCCTTCTTGCGATCGACGATGTAGATGTAGCCGTCTTCATCCATGCGGCCGACATCTCCATCGTCGATCGCAAGAAGG
>JAPUIN010000027.1 GCA_027297005.1 Acidobacteriota bacterium | reverse complement strand
ACAGGCCAGCGTTCTAACCAGCTGAACTACGACCCCGCACTTGAATACAGACTCACGGACGGCGGGAGAGGGAGAACGGTCATTGCGCCCGGAGTTGATCCGCCCACGGTAGCTGGTGGGCGATACTGGATTCGAACCAGTGACCCCCTGCTTGTAAGGCAGGTGCTCTCCCGCTGAGCTAACCGCCCAACGGCGCTCTGCGCGCCCTTTTCTGAAGGCCGGATCGTAGCCCCCCCCGGTAAGTCCTGTCAAGCCAAGCGGCTGCGGGGCACCATCTGATTTCAGGGTGAAAGTTACCGGAACCGTCCTGTTCGCCGGGGGCCCTCATCGACCCCTCGCCGACTGCTTGTGCAGCCGCTCGAGCATGCTCACAACGTGTGTCGCTCGCCAGTAGATTTGCGAGCAGGAGGGGCAGCGGGTGAACCGGCGCTGCGTCTTGAACACGTACGGGGGGACACGACCACGCACGGTCTCGCGGGTGACGGTACGGGTCGGGCGATTGCAGCGAACGCAGCGCCGGAAGAGCCGGTCCGCGCGGATCGGAAGATGGCGCTCGTCGAGAACCTGGCGGATCTGGTGTTCCAGATCCTGGCTGCGGATCAGGATGTGGTTGCGGGCCGCACGGCGCATCACGAGCCGGCGGTCGCGGGTCAGAATTATCCGCCTCTCCTGCGCGGCGAGGGCGACGAGGGTGCCGTCCTCGATCTTCGTCAGGAACCGGACGTCGTGCCCGAGAATGATCAGCCACTTGGCCAGGGTTCCCAGCATGCAATCGGCGAAGAATCTCATCCGCTCCCCGGCAGCGCCGGCGGTGGTGCAGTCGCCGAACACGGCTGACAGCCCGCCCGCGGGGTGGACTTGCGGCCGGTACCCCATATGTTATGTGCGAAGGCGCCCGTCGAGGGAGAGGGTATCCCCCCGGGAAGGGATCCCCCGGAGGCCCGGAGAGGATCACCTATAATAATGACCATGCACGAAAGCCCCGCCAGTTCAACCGCCAGCAGGTGGCGTTCCGGCAGACGGCGATACGCCCGCCCGGCTCTGATCACCCTTGGGGTCATGCTCCTCGCCGGCTTCGCCGTAAGCCCTTCGACCGGACGGCCGGTCGTCGGCAAGATCCGTGGAACGGTCCTTGACGCGTCGAGCCATCCGCTGTCCGGTCTCATGGTGCAGCTCTCGTCGCAAGAGGACGACGGCATTCTGCGGGTGACTGGCACCGACGAGAGGGGCCGCTATCTGTTCCGGGATCTTCCGGCCGGGATCTACGAAATCGTCGTGGGGGCCAACGGGTACGAGCGCGCCATGAAGATCGGTATCGAGGTGCGGCCGCCGTTCCAGAACATCGTCGGATTCGCCCTCAAGAGATCGGCGGAGGAGAGTGGCGAGGGCACGCTGCCGGGGGCCGGTGTTCTGCGCGACGCCGGCAGCGCTGTCGACGGGGTCGTGCCACCCGGTCTGGTCTCGACGATCGACCCCAATGCAGTCACCATGCCGGTACGCGGACTGTTCCTCGACAAGGATCGGAACGGCATCCCGGAGGTTTCGGTCACCTTCATCGGTGTCGGGAACGGGGGAGCGTACCAGAATCTCTCGGGCGAGGATGGCACGTTCCTCCTCGATGCGGTGCCGATCGGGTTGTATCGGGTCCTCGTCTCCTCGCCGGGTCACGTCGCGCTCGACCTGCCGTCGGTCGAGGTGGCCGGGCCGGGAGGACTGAACCTCAGCCTGTCCCTCGTTGACTACCCGCTCAACTCGCGCGAGCGGCTGGGCGTCGTCCCCCTGCCGGAAGAAAAAGCGCGGCCCCTTCCGGCGGCGTTCAGATTCATCGAGGGGAAGCGATCGGAGAACGGCCCGGGCCATGCAGCCGGAACCGGCGATGAGCACGAAGGTCGGAACACGAAGGAAGCATCCGGGGAGCAATCGGTCGACGGGCGAACCGAGCCGGACGACCCCTCCGGTTCGGATGAGGATTCCGGATCAGATTGATCCCCTGCGCACGGCATAATAGCCGCGGCGCGTGCGCATCTCGACCCCCTTGCCGGGCGCGGTCAGCTTGATCTTCCGCCAGCGCCCGTCCCAGACGGTCGATGTCGGCTCGTAGGACAGGTAGTACTGGCTCTTAAGCTCCAGCGCGATCTCCTCGTACACCCCCCGCAGTGCCTCCACCTTGTTCGGGAAGTAGGCGCGGCCGCCGGTCTCCTCGGCGAGTAGCTTCAGAACGCGCCGCAGATCGATATCGAGAAAGCTCGTCCCGAGACCGATCGGATAAATGATCAGATCGGAGATCTTCGCCTCATCCAGGATCCGCTTGAACGAGAACTTGCTCGACGTGTCGTCGCCGTCGGTCAGCAGGATGATCGCCTTGCGGCCGTCGATGCCGCGCAGCTTGCGGTAGGAGGCGTACAGCGCATCGTACAGGGCAGTTCCCCCGAGGGCCTGGGTGCTCGTGATCGCCTCGGTCAGATTGTCCTTGTCGGCCGTGATGTCCTGCAGCAGGTAGACCTTCTCATCGAAGTCGATGACGAGGGCCCGGTCTTCCTCCTCGAGGGAGTTGACGAACCGGCTCGCCGCAGCGTGCACCGTGCCGAGCGCCGTCTGCATGCTGCCACTGCTGTCGAGGATGAGCGCCAGGGTGACCGGGCGCTTCTCGACGTAAAAATCGATGATCTCCTGGGGCTTGCCGTCCTCTTCAAGGACAAGGTCCTGCACGGTCAGGTCGGTCGCAAAACGCGGGCCATCCCCCCTCTTGGCGCGCGCCGTGGCGTGAAGGATCACCCGGTTCACCTGCACGGTGTAGTTCAGGATCACCCGTTTGAGGATCACCGTGTCGGCGACGGTCACTCCCTCACGGTGAAAGGCGACGCTCCGGATCACCCACGAACGGGGCTCGGTCCCGAAGTCGAACATGCATCGGTATGGCGGTTCCGTGTCGATGAAGATCAGCTGGTCGTCGACGAAGAACTCGACCTTCTCGACCAACTCGGGATCCGCAGCGGTGACATCGGCCTCGATCTCCGAACGGCCGAACCGGAAATCGTCCCGCTCCGGGGTGGTGATGAGGATGGCAAACCCCCTGCGCTTGCTGACTTCCGGCGGTTTCGGAAGCTCCAGATCATCGGGGCGGGGTGGCGCCTGGGGGATGCCCGGAACGAGGGGGATCGGAAGAAAGATCAGAAGGATCAGAATGATCGCGTACCGGATCACGATGCCTCCTTGC
>JAPUIN010000269.1 GCA_027297005.1 Acidobacteriota bacterium | reverse complement strand
CGATTCGTCATGCAGGTCCGGTCCTTGCCGCATCGATTGAATCAGCGCCCGGGCACCCGGATCGACGGCGGTCCCGAAGGTCCAGCCGAGCAGCACGCCGACCGGGCCGGCCAGCAACAGAAACAGGAGAGCAGCCGCGGCGACCCCCTTCTCGAACGGCCGCAGGTAGACGATGAACAGCGACGCCCAGAGGGCGAACGCCCAGGCGGGAGAGACCGGCACCAAGAGCGGGATCGCGACGATGCTCCATCCCAGGAGCCGAGCACTGTCCTCCGAGAGGCGGCCGTAAGACTTCTCCTGAAGGTCGTGAAAGAAGGCCGGCATGCTCTTCAGGCAGAGGACGATCAGCGCGATGATGAGCCCGAGGCAGGTCGAAATGTATGCGATCAGAAAGCCGTTGGCTGAAAGGAAGTAGAGCGAGCCGGGGTCGATGAAAATGTTCAGGAACCCTACCCACCATGCCCCGAGCGTACCGCCGATGTCCCGGTCGCCCCGGAGCAGAGTCATGCCGAGCCCGAGGTGCGCGCTCGCAAGCGTCGGCTGGAAACGGGTCGCCAGCGTGAAGTTTTCGCGTGCCGCCGAGTAATCACCGCTGTCGAGAGCCCGCCGACCGAGAGAGAGGAAGGAGGCGGCGATCTCAGGTGCTGTGCGCAGCCCCTCGCGCCGCATGAACTCGAGAGCGACCTCGATCTGGCGGTCCGCCTCCTCCTTCTGGCCCCGTTCATGATGAGCCCTGTGCTTGAACCACAGACCGATCAGGACCTCGTTCGCGTCGACCCCCTGAGTCGGTAACGGAACCGCGAACCGTTCCTCATCCGTGTCAAGGGGGACGAGGATATCCTCCTCCGCATCGAGGAGAATCACCTCCACCTCCTCCTCTTGTTGCGCAAACGAAAGAGGCGCTAACAGCAGAAGAGCAAGGATGAGAAATCGGGCCGCGCTCTGTCCGGTCATGGTCGGGGCCGGTGTTCCTTCACGGACCAGTCGAACGGATCACGTTTTTGGAGGAGGTTGTCCCTGCAGCGACATGAATTCCATCTGCAGGTCGTAAATCAGATCATCGAGCAGGGTCGACTCGTCCGAGCTCAGGTTGCCGCGTGTCTTGAGACGCAGTGATTCCAGGATGTCGATCATCTGGCGTGCCCCTTCGAGGCCGATCTCGGTCGCCTGTCCGCGCGAGTTAGCGAGCTCGCGCAGAACGGCTGCGGCCTGGCTGCCCAGGCCGAGCACGAGATTCTTAAAGTGTGACGATGCCAGGCGTTCGTCCCCGGCACCCGGCGAACCGCGATCCTTGCCGTCGGCCGGAACATCGGGACCGACGGCGCGGTCCTGCGGGCCGGTGGGGGGCTGTGGGCCGACGAGGGGCTGCGGCCCCTTCCCTGGAGGCGAGAGAGGGATCTCCTCAGAAACCCCGTCGGGAGTGCGCGGCACCCCGTCGGGCGTGAAGTACCGACGATCGACGACGCGGATAGACTCCCGTATGGGCGATTTCTCCCGAGGTTCGGTCATGATGCTCCGTGACTGATGAGACAACGCAACTCCAACACGGAGCGGAGGATAGCATCACACTTGACGCAACACAAGTCGCGCCTTCGTTGCGCCCGCGGATGCCTCACACTATGATGCCTCGACCGATGGGAGGGCGTCTTGTCCGAGATGGATCGTCTTCGCGGCATCATGGACAGGCTGCGTGGCCCCGACGGTTGTCCCTGGGATCGGGAGCAGACCCTCGAGACGCTCAGTACCTATCTGCTGGAGGAGACCCACGAGGTGCTCGACGCGATCGCCTCCGGCTCCGCGGCAGCGATCTGCGAGGAGCTTGGTGACGTGTTGCTCCAGATCGTCTTTCAGGCGCGCGTCGCGCAAGACCAGGGCCAATTCGACCTCGACGATGTTGCTCGCGGTATCGCCGAAAAGCTTATTCGACGCCATCCACATGTGTTCGGGACCGATCGGTTGTCAACCTCGGCACAGGTCTTGACGCAGTGGGAAGAGATCAAGGCGCAGGAGCGCGCCCGAAAAAGGTCAGGATCTCTACTGTCCGGCGTGCCTGCGGCGCTGCCCGCTCTTTTGAAAGCTCTGCGTATCTCGACCAAGGTGGCGCGCGTCGGCTTCGACTGGCCGGATCAGACTGGGCTGCTCGCGAAGGTCGATGAGGAGCTGGGTGAGCTGCGCGCGGCCATGGAGGTCGATGATCGCGCCGCGGCCGCGGAGGAACTCGGCGATCTGTTGTTCACGCTGGCGAATGTGGCGCGTTATCTGGACATCGACCCCGAGAGCGCCCTTCAGGCGGCGAATCGCAAATTCGAGGATCGCTTCGGTCGGATTGAGAGGAAACTCGGCGCCGAGGGCCTGAAGCTTTCCCCCCGGAATCGTGACCGTATGGAGGAGTTGTGGCATGAGGTGAAACGAGAACTCAGAACGGCTTCGATTGCCCGAACCGGCCCATCCGGCGGAACTTCTGGAAGCGCTCCTCCACCCGATCGTCCGAGGGCAGGTGTGCGATCTCGTCCAAGCGCGCGGAGAGCCGGTCGTCGAGGATCTCCGCCTGTTTCGCGTGGTCGGTCTGCGCGCCGCCGGGCGGCTCGGGGACGATCTCGTCGATGACTTCGAGCTCTCGTAGATCCGAGGCCGTGATCCGCATGCTCCTCGCCGCATCGCGCGCCTTACTCTGATCCGCCCACAGGATCGCCGAACACCCCTCAGGACTGATGACCGAGTAGATGGCGTGCTCGAGCATCAACACGCGGTCCCCGATGGCAATCGCCAGCGCACCACCGCTTCCTCCTTCACCGGTGATCGTGACGATCACGGGGACCCTCAGCCCGGCCATCAATCGCAGGCTGCTCGCGATCGCTTCGGCCTGACCCCGCTCCTCCGCCCCCTTCCCCGGGTAGGCGCCCGGAGTGTCGACGAAGGTAAAGAGGGGCCGTTGAAATTTCTCAGCGAGCTGCATGACCCGCATCGATTTGCGGTATCCCTCGGGACGAGGCATGCCGAAATTTCGGCGCACCTTTTCCCTGGTGTCGCGTCCCTTCTGATGTCCAATGACCGCAACAGGGGTTCCACGGTA